>DATKYB010000073.1 GCA_035528715.1 Nitrospinota bacterium
TTCCCTATGATATAATAGCAATGATATATAAAATTAAATCTTCTTAATACCTTAAAGGATTCTCTGATTTCTTTAATAGTAAAGCCTTTATTCATCGATTCTAGGGTCTTATCCTGTGAGGATTCTATTCCTATAAGAAACGATATAAAGCCCGCCTTATACATCTTCTTGAGAATATCGGGCCTTTTCGCAATGGAGAGCCTGGTATTAATTATATATTTCTTTTTAATCCCTTCTTTGATTAAAAGATCGCATATTCTTTCTACCCAATCCAGGTCTACAGCAAAATTATCGTCTACAAAACCAATGAGCCTAGCCTCTATGGATTTAATCTCTTCTACCACAGACTCCGGTGTTCTACATGACCATCCTCTCTTCTCTCCTAGTGGATTGAAAGAGAAATCACAGAACCTGCAATTGAATGGACACCCCCTGGATGCAGAAATAAGGTCTATTTGTATACCTGTATTAAATTCATCAACTGTAATATTATATTTGTTACGACGGAGTTTCCGATTTGGATAAAGATCGCTCTGTATAGGCTGAAGCTCTCTATTCTTATTGTGGACAATCTTACCGTTTAATTTAAATGATAGACCATCTATATCAGATGATATGCCTTTTTGAACAATTTCTCTTACAATCTCTTCCCCATCCCCTCGGACAATACCATCTATTCTTAGAATATTCTCAAAAAGGTCGTCAACATATCTTGTTGCGTGTCTTCCTCCAACGATAACTGTTATATTTTCGGGTATACTGTTAATGGTAGCTCTTACAAACTCCTCTTCGAGATCCCAATTGTGGCTTACGAGGACCAGATCAGTCTTATCTTCAATAAATGAAGAAAAAGACTCTCTTTCGTACCTCAGGTCAATTATCTTTATACTATCTACCATATTTTCTATGGCATTTGCTATATACTCAAGACCTAAAGGTGGGAAAAAACCTATGGTTTTCAGTTCTTTCTTGTAAGGATATACACATAAAACATTTTTGTATTTCATGATATTTCAGGGTCTTTGCTTACTCAAAGATAAAAAATTTTAAAAATTATGCGCCTTATTTTTTGGGGTGTCAATAAAGAAAAGAATAAGTTATATAAAAAATTTACTGTGGTAAATCTGAGGCTAAAACCATTTTTTTCTTTTAAAATGGATAAACATGGAAAGACCAATAACAAACATAAGGCCTAGAACAATAAAATAACCGCTTTTCCATTCAAGCTCTGGCATATATTTAAAGTTCATCCCATAAATCCCTGCTATAAAAGTCAAGGGAATAAATATCGTTGCAATCATTGTCAATACCTTCATAACTTGATTCAACCTGTTGCTTACACTGGAAAGATAAATATCAAGCATTCCTGAAACCATATCCCTGAATGTCTCGACGGTATCAATCACCTGGATGGTGTGGTCATATACATCTCTCAAGTATATCTGTGTTTTTTCATGAATAATAGAGGATTCTCCCCTTTCAAGAACACTGATAACTTCCCTTAAAGGCCAGACTGATTTGCGCAAGAAAATCATCTCTCTTTTTAAATCATGAATTATCTTTAATGTTTCTGGCGTTGGATTTTTTACCAGCTCCTCCTCTATCCCCTCTATTCTTTCTCCAATCTTTTCCAAAATAATGAAATAACCATCAACAACAGCATCCAGAAGTGCATAGGCAAGATAATCTGCTCCAGCTTTTCTAATCCGTCCTTTACTATTCCTGATTCTTTCTCTGATGGGATGAAAAACATCCCCTTCCAATTCTTGAAATGAAATCACAAAATTTGAACCAACAATCAAACTCACCTGCTCTGTTTTTATTTCATCACTCTTGTCGTCATAATATAACATTTTTAAAACAACAAAGATATGGTCATCAAAATCTTCATACTTAGGGCGCTGACCCGTATTAACAATATCTTCTAAAACAAGAGGGTGTAATTTAAACTCTTTACCGATTTTTTTTATAATCTCAACATCATGAATACCACTTATGTTTATCCAGGTAACTGTTTCGGTATCCTTAAAAGGAAAACATTCCTCAGCTTTTTTTGCTGCTTTTTCCTGAAATTGTGCTTCGTCATAGTCAATGATATCAATCTTTGCCTTTTCAATCCTTTTGTCTCCAATGTGAACAACAGCTCCTGGTGGAAGACCTGTCTTTTTTGATACTCTCTTAAAAAATTTTGGCATGATTCACCTCCTAAAAAATTAAAATTCTGGAATTATTTTTGTGTATCAAAAACATGAATCGCATTAATAAAGAGAGTAGAATTTGGAATAAGAATCTTTTTCCCCTCTGCAAGAAGAGTGGTGTATCTAAGGTCAATTTCAATCACGATTCCCTCAAAACCTGTTACAGAAATACGGTCATTGGGCTGAAAAGGGCGATAGATAAAGATAAGTAACCCCGCAAGAGCATTTGAAAGGACATCCTTGAGAGCAAATCCAAGAGCGAAGCCTGTAAGCCCTAAACCTGCAACCAAGGCAGTTATATTAATACCCATCTTCCCTAGCGCCATTATCAAACCCAAAAGTATTAAAGTACCTTTGGCCAATTTTCCCATCAGATTAAAAACTTCTTTGTTGGTTGGGACGACCATCTCACCGATGCGACTGATTATGATTTTAATAAAAACGCCTGCTGCCCAAAAAAACAAAAAAATAAGTAGTCCCACTATACCTCTCGGTGTAAAAAGTGCAATCTGAGTTACCAGTTGTTGCAGCTCTTTCAATAATTCTTCCATTTTTATCCTTTCTCATAGATTTTTTGACATTATAGACAATTTGCATGAAATCAGTCAACTCTTTCCAATGCCTCCCTTTATGAAAGCAAATCTGTGGAATTTTTATTTTTATAGCTAAGATGAGAATTCATAGAGCAAAAGCTCGCCTTAAAGAGGCATTGAATAGGGAATCTGATTTTTACAAAAGCAGAGATGGAAACCTCAGGTGTGACCGTAAGCAACCAAAATAAAATTAATGATATACTTCCCTTCTCCATCGATAAGGGAGGTCAATGATTGTTCCTGGTGTGCTTATGGTTTTTAAGGCCGCTAAGGCATCAAGTAATACCTTTTTTTGTTGCGCTTTGTTATATGGCTCTCCCAGTGGATGACCAAACGGCCATTTCATAAAGAGGGCTCTGGGAGGCTTTACTTTTTCAGTAATCTCTTTTACAATCGAAATGGAAACCGTACAAATCCCCTTTTCTTCAATGACCCTTTGTATCAGTCCTACAGACTGATTGCAGATCCCTCAGGCAGGGGTGAGAATCACAACATCAACCCCCTCTTCTAATAACTTCTCAGCAATCTCCTTTGAACTCTTTTTTATCAATGAATCCGTATCGTGGATATGTCCCATGAAACTATAATGGTTTTCAGCCACTTCGCCGATAATTCCCTCTTCTTCAAGCTCAGCTAGTCTATCAAGGGGAAGAACAATATTGAGATCTCTCTCAGCATCCTTATGGTCATAATGAGAATGGGAGATGATATAATCTTCAGGTCTAATTAATTTTGGAAGGACTCTATAGCTATAATCTCCCTTCGGGTTTAACAAATCAAAGGGAGGTTGATTCTTTAAATGGACTCCAGCGGTTGTTACCAAGGCAATTTTACATTTATCCAAATCTTTTTTAAAAGGAGTCCACGGCACATCTTCTGACCTTACAATAGGAAACCTATGAACCCATCTCCTTAATAAAAAAGGGAAAAGAGTAAAAATCTTGCTCCAAAACCTGTCACGAAAAATTTTGAGAAACATATCTATCCTTCTGTTGAGTAAACAAAGAAAAAGGGGAATAGAAAAGCTCTCCCCCCCTTTTATAAAAATCTAACAGCACTCTTTCTCAGCATATTTTTCAGGGTCTTTATCAAATGTCTCTTTACAACCCACAGCACAAAAATAGTATGTTTTATCTTTATAGGTACTCGTAGCTGCTGCTTCTTCCTCTTTTACTTCCATTCCGCAAATAGGGTCTATAGCCATAAGATCTTACCTCCTTGATACATATCTTCCTACAAACTTTTGAGCAACGCCCAACAATTCATCCATATCAACAGGCTTTGTTAAAAAATGGGATGCCCCTGCCTCCAGAATTTCTTTTCTCTTACCATTGTCATAAGCACTGATAACCACAATAGGCTGATCTTGATCAATCTTCTTTATTGCGTTTATTGTCTCTTCTCCATCCATTACAGGCATTCTCAGGTCAACGATAATCAAACTATATTTATGAGTTAAAAACTTTTTTAAGGCATCAGAACCATTTTTTGCAACATCTATGCTAAAACCAGCATCCCTAAATACTGTAGACATCACTAGTCTAAAGCTTGAATTATCATCAGCTACGAGAATATCATATTCCATATTAAAATATAAAAATCCTTATTTTGTAGAGGGCTTTATAGATTCTTCGTCGTTGGTTCTTTTTGGGTGCTCTTCATGACCTTTTGCATGGGAATGACCACCACAGCATCCAAATCCCATTCTGTGCATAAGGAAAAAAAGCCCTCCTAATAGTAATAACCAGATTATATTCTCCATCATTTCATCTTTCTTTTTAAATTGGTCCCCTCCTCCTATGCGGAAGAATCAGGATAGGAGGAGGAGACTTTTGATATTAATAAACTGGGCGAATCAAACCTGTGTTTTTGTCTATCTGGAGCTTTTGGACAAGAGAATTATCTTTGGTTACAATCTCACCCTCAAAATATTTGTCCTTCTCAGTAATCTTGCCCACCTTGAGGTTTGGATTTGCTCCGTAGGCCAATCGATTCTCCAAAAAAGACTTTACATTATCCTTTGTGAGTTTTTCACCAGATCCCTGACCTCCCCATGCCCAGCAGGGGTGATCATAACCTCTCGCGCCCCATCCAGGTCCCATTCCATAACCATAACCACCGTGCATCGCTCCAGGTCCCATTCCATAACCATAACCACCATGCATCGCTCCAGAACCCATACCATAACCAGGACCCCTGCCATGTCCTCCTCTGAAACCAGGACCATGGGCCAAAACCAGGCTACTAACCCCAATCACTAACAACAAAGCTAACCCTACTGTTACTACCTTCTTCATTTAACTGCCTCCTTAAATTGAGTGAAAGCTTTTAGAGAATTTCTTATCTCTCTAAAATTAAAACTAACATAGATTAAATTGTCTTCCTACAACACCCCCTTTCTTATAATTAATAGTAAACTTTTTTCACATTACAAGTACTTGCCACTATAATAGAGCAACGGCTGTGCCAAAGGTGATTTCCATTGCTGATATTTTCTAATCCAGACTGTAACTATAAAAAAATTAGTGTGTTAGGATTTTTAAAAAAAATTATTATCAGAATGGTCTTTTAGTGGTTGTAAAAAGACTGCGAAATATTTTTACACTTATTGATGATTTTTAATAAAAAGTGCGAATTTTTTTACAAAGATGGAGAGGAACAAGCAAGAAAGGGGAAATTAAAAGAAGATTTTCAAAGTAGGGTTTCTCTAGATATCGTTTATCGTTAAGACTCTCCCATTTGGGAAATCATCAGATTCTAATAATTTAACAATCTTATCCGCAATCCACTCGGGATTAGGTAATTTTCCTTCTTCAAGTAACCTCACATAACAGTCCTTATCAGGAAAATCTTCCTTTTCTACTTTTCTTATCTGCTCTTGCATTCCCGTATCCATAACACCCGGGTTAAGCGAGATGATTTTTACAGGATATTTTTCCCTCTCCTGCTCAAGACTGATGCAGCTTGTAATCATATCCAATGCCGTCTTAGAGCAGCAATAGGAAGACCAGCCATATATTGGCCTTAGGGCAGCACCTGAGGAAATATTAATAATCCTTTTATCCAGCGGAAAATCTTTGAGGTGTTTTATAAAGAGGTTGGAGAGAACTAAGGGAGCAACGGTATTAACCAAAAAATGGTATTTTACTAATTTTGTATTGTTTTTCCACGAAGGGCCGACAGGCTCGAGAACAGCCGCATTATTTATCAAATAAAAAGATTCAATACTGTCCTTATCTATATGAGAAAATATCTTTTCAATGGTTTCCTCTAGTTTTAAGGTATCGGCTAAATCAATGTTGTATGTCTTTGCCTGAGCCCCTTTAGCCTCAGCAGCCTTCTTGGTTTCCTCTAACTTGCCTCTTGCAATCAAGAAAAGTTTTGTATTGGGATGAGAAAGTCCTCTGGCAAGGGCTTTCCCCAAGCCCCTAGTGGCACCTGATATAATAATGTTTCTCATTGGATTTTTTTAACAAAAGAGGGATTAAGAACCCTTTATGGCTTCAGCAAATTTTGCCCCGAATTCTTCTCCCTTTTTAAGGTCGTCCTTGGTTGGCGAACCAGTAAACTCAAAGGAATCGATTAATTCCCATTTTAGGGGTTCGATAATTTTTTCAAATTCCCTTTGTGCGCCCCCGCTCCATCCAAAACTTCCAAATCGAGCAACCTTTTTATTAATAATCCTCTTTCGGTTAACAATATCCAGAGCATGAGCCATCAAAGGAAAGAGTTTATTCTCGTAAGTTGGTGCTCCAATCATCACCCCTCTTTTTGTCCAGAGTGAAGGGAGAATATAACTCACCGGGGTTCTTGCTACATCAAAGATCTCTAAGGGAACCCCAGCACAAGATATGCCGTGTGCTACAGCATTCATCATCTTTTCAGTATTACCATACATGGAACCATAAATGAGGGTGATACCGGCCTCTCCATCTCCTGTGGAATATTCAGCCCATTTTTTATAGAGATCAATGATTCGTTTTGGATCTTTTCGCCAGATAAGCCCGTGAGAAGGGGCAATGATATCGATCGGAAGCCCCTTTAGCTTCTTAATGGCATTCAGCACCATCTGGCTGAATATCGCTACTATATTAACATAGTAACGAAGCGCCTCTCTCTCATAAAAATAAAAATCAGTGCATTGATCATCAAAGATCCCGCCTCGAAGGGCTCCGTATCCGCCAAAGGCATCGCAGGAGAAAAGAATACGATCGGCTTCTTCATAGGTAACGATTGTTTCTGGCCAGTGCACAAAAGGTGCTGAAAAAAACTTGATTGTCCTCTTACCCAAAGAGAGGGTCTCCCCATCTTCTACAACCTTTACATTTTCAGTTATGCCATAAAACGATTCAAGCATCTCCTTCATCTTCTGCGAACCGAGAATCGTAGCGTTTGGAGCAACACGCCTGAAGGTTCTTACCATCCCAGAATGGTCCGGCTCCAAATGATTCATTACAACATAATCAACCTTAGAAACATCGGTGACCTCATCGATTTGAGCTAAAAATTCATCTGTCTTTAATGATTTTATCAGGTCGATAACGGCCGTTTTTTCATCGTTTATGAGATAAGAGTTATATGAGACCCCTTCATGAACAATCGGCCATAGACCCTCAAAAAGGTCGGTAGTTCTGTCATTAGCTCCTACCCAATAAACATCAGGTTTTATCTTTACTGCTGGCACAATGAGTTCTTCCTCTCAAAAGTTTTACCCAAAAAGATTTACTCCTTGTTCTCTTTTACTTTTAACTCCAACCTGTCTCGAACCTCTTTTAAAATACTGTTCTCTGTTTTCCCATCCGATTTTATAGGTGTCCATTTTTTAGAAAGAAATGACTTTTGTGCCTCAAGATGGCTGCTTATATCGATTTTTATGCCCTCATCAACAGTTTTAAGCTTTATATTTAACTTAATCCTTCTCTTCTCTTTGAAAAAGACATACCAGTCTGTATCTATCACTCCTTTTTCTTTATCAATCAACACAACAGGATATTCTTTAACAGTCAATAACAAAGCCTCAAAGACATCATCCCAGCTTCCCTCAAAGGTCATTGAAGTGGGAAAGGAAACCTCTTTTTTTATTTCAGGCTTCGTACCTCTACAGCCAACAATAAAAATAACAAAAAAAATAAAAATGAAGAATTTCTTATTCTTTATATTTCTTAAAAATGAAAAAATTTTTTATCCCCAATCTCTCTTAAGAAAACCGAAGAATTCTTATCAAATTTTCATTCACTGGCCATGATAAAGAGCGGTTTAGATTCGAAGCTCTTATAATGTGGGCGTAAGCGCTCTGTATCATAATATTTATCAATATCAACGACCTTCTTATAACTCGTCACTACATCAATGGGCGCGTTATCATATCGTCCATTCTTCAATATAACAAGGCGACCATGAACACCTTTAAGGATTAAATCTAAGGCTAGATTACCATAAGCCATCGGTACAATCGAATCAATAGAATCCGGATCGCCAGATCTCACGAGATAGCCTAATCTCTGATTAATAACATTGATTCGTTTATTGTTATTATACTTAGGAGAAAGCTCTTTCAATTTATTGGAGATAAGGTCACCAATGCCACCTAATTTTTTGTGGCCGTAGGCATCTTTTTCTTGACTCTCAAAAACCATCTCAGCACCCTTAAACATAGCTCCTTCTGATACCAGTACCACCGAATACTTACTGGGATTAGTGAAGCGATCTTTAACCATAAGCTCGGTTAAGCGTTCAATATCAAATTTATACTCAGGAATGACACACCGATTAGCCGCACCAGCCATTGTGGGAAGCAGAGCAGTAAAGCCAGCGTAACGACCGAACACCTCAATAACCAGAAATCTCTCAAGGGAACCTGCTGAGGTTCTCAGACGGTGCGTCATCTCAATGGTTCTGGTAACACATGTGCTAAACCCAATACAATAATCTGTTCCTGGCACATCATTATCCATGGTCTTAGGAATAGCGAGAACTCTAACACCTTCCTTATGAAGTCGAGCCCCATAGCTAAGGGTATCATCGCCACCAATAGGGATAAGGTAATCAACACCTAAAAAATCCAGATTTTTTAAGACATCAGGGGTTAGGTCATTTATTCCTTTCGTATATTTATCTCTTAGGTGATGTGGAACATTAATTTTAGGCACATGGCTTGGACGCGTTCGAGAGGTATGCAAAAAAGTCCCACCTGTTCTCCCGACTTTATTAACGAGCTCTTCTGTCAGAACCTGATAATTGCCGGAGTTATCAGCGTCCTTGTCAGGTACAATCTCAATCATACCTCCCCAACCACGATTAATTCCAATGACCTGACAACCTTCTCGTAGAGCGCGAATCGTAACTGCCCGAATCGCTGGATTGAGTCCTGGAACATCACCACCACCAGTTAAAATTGCAATGATTCCCTTTTTCTTGCTAATGTTACTTATGATAATCCTCCTTCTTTAGTTTTTCGTTATCATTTATAATAGAATTAATGGTCTTTTATATAGAGAAAGGTTTGTATATAAGAGCCAACTCGATTAATATAATCACTCGTCCCTCTTTTATCAAATTTAAAATAATCTTACAACAAAAATCTAAATGTGGTAAAATACAGCAAAAAGAAAGAAACCTATCTTATGTTTAATTTAAATAAAATCGGTTAACTTATGAAAAAAATAAAATATAAAACAAGGGAGATTATTGCTTCTCCATCTCAATCTTTAAAAGAAGATCCTCTATCAATAAATTCAACCCTTAAAAAGTTAATTACGTCAGAAAAAATTAAAAAGATGACTATATTAGACGTGGGTTGTGGAAGAGGAAGACTGATGTTTAATATTGCACCCTATGCCAAAAAGGTAGTTGGAATAGATTTATCTAAAAAAGAGATTGATGCAGCTAAGAAATATAAGGCTGCAAATAGTATCAATAATGTTCAGTTTATTCATGGAGATGCGGAGAGGGTGGATTATCTATCTTTAACCAATGAATTGGATATGATCATCTCCAATCTGTGCATGTCAGATATCACTATCAAACGATCATATGATGCTCTACAAAAAAGGCGATGTTTAATTTTTGCAGCATTTCATATCGACCAGTGGAAAGAGACAAAGAAAATATCACCATTTTCTTATGATGAGGATCATATGAAAAAGGTCCTTTTCGATACTGGTTTTGAAATAGAACATATAACCGTTGAAAAGGAGATTGTAAAATTTAAAAATCTCAAAGATGCATTAGATTTCTTCCAGAAAAACAAAAAAATGATGGAAAAATTCAAAACGGATGAACGCTGGCAGAATATGATGGGATATCTCCAAGAGGGAGGAAGATCATTCACATATAAGAGCCATTTCATCATTAAGGCTAGAAAATAGCCTCTTTCTTTATTGCTGGGTATCTCTATGTCCAGATATCTTTTGGGGCTAAAAAAAAATCAGAAATATTATCCAAGCCTTGCAGGGAATAAAGCTTTCTATCTCAATTCTCTTGTAGATATGGGGTATGAGGTTTCCCCATTCTTTTGTATTACAACCCAAGCTTATTTAGACTTTTTAAAAGAAACAGGTCTTTTAACCCACGTAAAGAAATTCTATGCTGGCCATCTCCATACAGAGGAGATACAATATTTCCTTTCTATTGCTAAAGAATTAAGATATTCCATCCTTTCTCAATCCTTTCCTCCAACAATTGAAAGAGACATACTGGATGGTCTTAAAGAATTCAAGAATAAAACGAGAAATGATATCTCTCTCGCTATCAGGTCTTCAGCTATACAAGAAGATACCTCAACCATTTCTATGGCCGGTCAATTAAAGACCTTCCTCAATGTATCAGTAAATTCTGAAAGAGAGATAATAGAGAAGATTAAAGAATGCTGGGCCTCCCTTTGGAAAGAACAGGTTATTAAATACCTGATCATAAGACAAGAAATCAATAAAGGAATCCCTTCTATGGGGGTTATCATACAGGAAATGATTGAATCAGAGATTTCAGGGGTCATGTTCACGTTTAATCCTGTAACACATGCCGAAGAAATCATTATCGAAGGGGTATGGGGTCTCGGTCTCCCATTGGTGAAAGGCAAGGTCAATCCTGATAGCTTTACTTTAGATAAAAAAGGTCCCTCCATTGAGATAAATTCCTCTGGGAAACAGCAATTCATGACATATAGAGATAAGGAGGGATCCCTTAGGGAGATCCCTGTTCCGCTGGAAAAAAGGAAAGAGAAGGTCTTAAGCGTATCCCAACTGAGAACATTGTCTCAGATGGCTATACAAATTGAGGAACATTTTAAATCTCCTCAGAATATTGAGTGGGCATTGAAAGAGGATCGATTTTATTTCCTCCAGACAAGACCCCTCACCATAATGATGAATATATCTGAACAAGAGTCAATAGCCATTGAGAGCCAGAGAGAAAAAAAAGAACCTACAAAAGAGAAAAGAGAGGATATTGAGAAGATATGGACAAGACATTTTTTTGATGAAAGATTCCCTAAACCAATCTCCCCTTTAAGCTGGTCTATCTTAAAAGAACTTTTAGAAAGAAGGGCTTTTGTTGATCCTCTTAAGTATCAAGGTTTTTATGATGCCCATCGATACAAAATAACTGAACTTTTTTATGGACGTCCCTATACAAACCTCAAGGTCTTTTATAAGCTCTTTTACTACTATCCATCATTTCTTATCTCAAAGGATACAGAAAGGTTTTTCCCTTCAAAGGAATACCTTCCATATAACGACAGAAGATTCCCATGGTTAAACATAGACTTCGTCTTTTCTTCCGTAAAGACCCTAGCAAAAGACCACAACTGGATCATACCGATTCATTTCAAAAAATGGGATTCATTTCTTGAAGAATATATAAAAACTCTCAAAGAACTTAAAGCTATCAACCTCTCTGATCTCTCTCATAAAGACCTTTTCTCTAACTTTACAAAAACAAGGGTCCTGGTTAGTGAGTTCTTAAAGATTCATCGATGGAGCATCACCTATGCAGATATTCTTTATCATCTTTCCCTTCATCTCATAAAAAAGCGGGGGCTGGAAGAAAACCTGCTCCGCACCACCCTTTTTCAACTCTCTGATAAAAAGAATATGACGATAGAAATAGACAGAGAGATAAAAGAACTGGCAGAAATCGTATTATCGTCTGACATTCTCAAACATTTTTTTATCGAATATGAACCTCAAGTTCTCTTAAAAAAACTGAGTGAAGTTGGAGAAAGTCAAAATTTCCTCAAAAGATTTAGAAATTTCTTGGATAGGTATGGTCACAGGTCAAACAGCCTAGATATCTTTTATCCTACATGGAAAGAGGATCAGGGATATGTTATTGGTATAATAAAAAAATTAATAGTGACAAACAGAAAAGAAAAGAAACCGTATAATGAAAAAATTGATATTTCTAATAAAAAAGAGCTAAAAAATCGCCTTTCTTTTAGTTTTTTTGATAAAATATTTCCTCTTCGTTTCATCTTATTTAAAAAACTGATTAACTGGACCCAGACATTCATCCTTCTCAGAGAAAACCAGCGCTTTTATTGGCAAATGTCCATGGCTTATATGAGAAAGATCGTTCTCGAAATGGAAAGACGCCTTTCTTTGGAAGACAAAGGTATTGACAAACCGAATGATATCTTCTTTCTTAAGATTCAGGAAATCTATGAGCTCCTTATGGGAGAGGGAAAAAAGGAAGATTTTAGCGATGTGATTATGAGAAGAAGATCAGAGTGGTCTCAAAACAAATCTATTGATGCCCCATCACTTATTATACTAGAAGAGGGCAAAGAAAGAGAATTCTCTGTTGAGGTAGGTGAAAAAGACATACTTAAAGGAATGGGGGTTAGTTCGGGAAAGGCTACAGGCAACGCACGTGTTCTCAGAGATTTAAAAGATTACAGCGAATTAAAAGAGGGGGATATACTGGTTACATTGAGTATTGACCCTGGGTGGATTCATATTCTTTCGATGGTCTCCGGGCTGGTTCTGGAGGTTGGCGGATTATTGTCTCACGCTTCAATCATAGCCAGAGAGCTTGGAATCCCTTCGGTTGTAAACATTGATAAGGCAACCCAGAGGATATCTACTGGGCAAAAGATTTCTATAAATGGAAAAGAAGGATTGGTAGAGTTTCTGAAATGAATCTCTTAAATAGATTGGACAGTTCTCATTTTTTAGGTTTTAGGATTTGGGAATTTTCTTTCAAAAGCCTATTAAGAGAATATGGCCCTTTATTTACAAGAAAGATTCTCTTAAAACATCCTCTTAAATCATTTCATGGTTTTGTTTCTTATGGAAGAATAAGACAAAAATTATCAGAGAGGGAAACAATAGACTTCTTAAATGGATCCAAAAAGGCCTTTTTAAACAATCTTATAGAAAAGAATCAAAGGATACTTGTTGCTGCGGGATATTGCCAGAAGCCCATAAAAAATAATGAAAGCTCTAAAGGGTGTCCCTCTGGACAGTTTAATCATGACTGCCTCTATCTATCTCGCCTTGATTTGAAAAGCAGTAAAGAAGATTATCCTGACCCTGTTTGCAAAACCTGCGATATAGGTGTTTTGGGTAAAAAGGCACTTCATGCAGGTGGATACATACATATTATGACCTCAGCCAAGGATATTATTTATGACATATTCTTGCCATCAATCACCCAAAAGAGATTCAAAAATGCCATTTTTTTGCTCTGTCCTTATTCAGCAGAAGCAATTATTCTTCCCCTGATGATATGTGATATCAAGAGCATACTGGTTAAATACAGAGAAGGTCAATGCAACGACTTTGAAGACTTCACACTTGCTGATAAAGGGTCAAAAAGAGAAAGGACATTTGTGGATAAAAGCGCCCTAGACGAAATTAATAATATGCTTGATTATATAAGCTCCTTTTATGAAAGAAAATCCTCTCCCCAATATACAAGATTTGAAATGATCGGTAATGTATTTGTCCCTAAAAACTAAGACTTTATTAGAAAGCAAAAGACCCCTTTAATAAAAAGGGGTCTTTTAAAGCTTCTATAATATTTAACTTTTTATTTATTTTCTGCAGTCTGGACAGAATCTCATGTAAGCTGGTGTTCCTGCGTCTACGTCGCCACAACCTTCCTTGGCCTGCAGTTCTGAAGTCACATCTTTGTAAGTGTACTCCTTACCACACTTTTCACAGTTGTTGGTGATTTCCTCAGCCATCTTTCTTCTCCTTTCTTAATAGAAATTTAATAATTATCATTAATTAATATATAATCAAGAAAGGATATCGTCAAGTCTTTCTATTTTTTTTCGGATCAGAAGCTAAAAAAATCCGGTTTTTTTAAATACTTATCTCTCATCAATCGGAATATATTTGGCCTCCATCTCTCCTTGGTAAAGGCCTCTCGGCCTGAAGATACGATTTTGTGGGAGATACTCCAGTACCCTGGCAGCCCAACCCGCAATCCTGCTCACAGCAAAAATAGGCGTAAACATAGCATATTCAATGCCAAAGGAATAGTAAATCGTCCCAGAGTAAAAATCGACATTCGGGAATATCCCCTTGGATGAATAGGCAGCCAAAACCTGCTCTTCAACGATGATGGCAATATCATAAAGTTTCTTCTGACCCTTCATCTCTGTTACCTTCTGAGAATACTGCCTAAAAATCCTTGCCCTTGGGTCATATGCCTTATAGACCCTGTGTCCAAAACCCATTATCTTTTTCTTGTTTGCAATGGCATCTTTAATATACGCCTCTGCATTCTCTGGCTCCCCTATCTCCAACAGCATCTTCATTACCTCCTCATTAGCCCCCCCGTGCAAGGGTCCCTTCAAGCTCCCTACACCAGCTGCAATAGCAGAATACATATCAGATAATGAAGAGATGACTGACATACAGGAAAAGGTAGAGACGTTCATACCATGGTCTGCGTGAAGAATCATGGATACATCCATGACCTTTTCGAGATATTCGTCCGGCTTCTCTCCTGTAGCCATATAGAGAAAGTTTGCTGTATGTTCTAAGCTGTTATCAGGATCTAAGGGCTCTTCTCCTCTTCTTATTCTTGCAACAGCCGCTGCAATTGTTGCTACCTGGGCAACCAGCTTTATCCCTGCCTCTGTATAATCAGCAAGCTCTCTGCTGTCCGCTTTTTTATCATAGCAGCCTATCGCTGAAACACCTGTTCTGAGGGCGGACATGGGATGGGTATCCTTGGGAAGCTTCTTGAGGATGTCAATAACCTCCTTGGGAATGGGGCGATAGCTTTTCAGCTTCTCCTTAAAGTCATCCAGCTCTTTTCTTGTGGGAAGCTTGCCAAACAGGAGAAGGTATGTTGTCTCTTCATAGCTGGAATGCTCTGCAAGGTCTTCAATCGTATAGCCTCGATAAATAAGCCTTCCCTTCTGGCCATCTACATGACCCATCTTTGTTTCACAAGCAATCACTCCCTCTAATCCCTTTGCAAACTCGGCCTGACCGTAAAACTTTTGTTCTTTTTGCATTTTTCCTCCTCCTCTATTTTGCCTATTTAATTAATAAATTCATTATTGGACTAAGATATAGAATAGATAAGCCCTTTTGAATTGTATAAAATCTATTGTATACAAGATGTGTCTGCTATTTGTCAACCTTTTTTTTAAAAAATGCCCTAAGTATTACAAGAAACAAACCTCCTATCAGAATAAGTCCAAAAATGGCATATTTTCCCCCAGCAGAAAATAACATTATGGTCAATGAGATAAAGATATAAGCCCCGACTGCTGACATAATCAGACGAAACATCCACTTGATTTTCTTTACCAGGTCTTCCCTCAAGATGGTATCTCCCTTATAATGGCGCCCCCGAAAGGATTTGAACCTTCGCACAGGGATCCGGAGTCCCTTGCTCTATCCAGCTGAGCTACGGGGGCATTAAAATTGAATATTAAATTGTAGATTAAATCTTTTATTTTGACAACTATTTTAGTCACACTTATAATCATTGAACATTTTTCATTTAAGGGGGAGCTATCATAATGGAATTAAAAGGCAGCAGAACCGAAAAGAATCTCCTTGCAGCCTTTGCAGGAGAATCCCAGGCAAGGAATCGCTACACCTACTTTTCCAGTGTTGCAAAAAAAGAGGGCTTTGAGCAAATTGCAGCCATATTTCTTGAGACCGCTGAAAATGAAAGAGAGCATGCCAAAAGATTTTTTAAGTTTTTAGAAGGAGGAAAAATTGAGATTACCGCCTCTTATCCTGCTGGAGTGATAGGTAACACCAAAACCAATCTTCTCGCATCAGCAGAGGGGGAAAAGGAGGAATGGGGTATTCTCTATCCTGAGGCCTCAAAAATAGCCAAAGAAGAGGGTTTTGATGAAATCGCCCAACTCTACAAAAAGATTGCTGAGGTAGAGGAAAAGCATGAGAAGAGATACAGAAAGCTTCTTAAAAATATCATCGATGGAACTGTTTTTAAAAAAGATGAGGTAGTTAAGTGGAAATGTCGAAATTGCGGATATGTTCATGAAGGGATGGAAGCCCTTGAATTATGCCCTGCCTGTGTTCATCCGCAGGCACACTATGAACTCTTCTGCGAAAATTATTAAAAAAAGAAAAGTTTTTAAATCAGACCAACCGATTTCCTTGAATTACAACCCGAGAAAATGAATGGCCAGGCCGCAGAAACAGATGACAACACCAGCGAATGCATGAGTATATTTTTCTACGTGTGCCAAAGGGAGAAGATTCATACCTAAGGTTGAGACGAAAACAATACTCAGCATGGTAACAATAGTCACTCCACCAAAGACACTTATTACCAGAACCAAGCCCAGAAGGCTTTCTTTTGCTGCAGGATACATCAGTAGAGGGATTAACGGTTCACAAGGACCCAAAACAAAGATGATAAAGAGAACCCAGGGCGTAAGATTCAAAGCCCCCTCTTTTTCATGGATGTGCACGTGTTCTTTGGTATGGATATGTTTGTGTATATGAATGAGCCCATCTTTATGGGCATGCAAATGTTCATGCGGCCGACTTTTCACACCCCTGCGTAATCCCCATACAAAATAGACAAGTCCAAAAGCGATAAGAAACCAGGCTGCAAGGTTGCCACGAAAAGATTCCATTCCTTCCAGTTTAGTGAGAGCGATGCCCAAAGCCACCCCCATCATGCCCAGTAAAACAGAGCCTGCAATATGTCCTATACCACAGAGAAATGTTATCCATGATGTTTTGAAAAGTGACCATTTCCTTGCCCGAGCCATCACAATAAAGGGAAGATAGTGATCAGGTCCAAGCAATGTGTGAAAGAAGCCTATAGAAGCAGCAGTGATCGTGAGAATTATCAATTCTTGTAACATGATGTTAAACTGTATAAAGTTGAATATTTGAATTGTTTATATGTTAGCAGATAAAGCAAATTATGCAAGATTATCTGAAAGAGGTTAAAACAGCAGGGATTAAGAAAATTCGATTTTTTTCAAATATTTCATGTGCTATATTTATAATATTAAGTTGAAATTATATTGATAGAGGTATGCATGCCCAGCATTGAACAATTACAAAAAATTGCTAATCGTCTACGCATCCATTCGCTTCGAATGACCACAAAGGCAGGTTCAGGACATCCCACAACATGCCTTTCCATGGCAGAACTGATGGCATGTCTTTTTTTTGATGAAATGCAATACGATATCAAAAATCCTTACGGTTTTAATAATGATGAGTTTGTCTTATCTAAGGGTCACGCTGCTCCCATACTATGGGCATGCTATGCTGAAGCAGGTATTATTGAGGAAGAGAAATTAATGAATTTAAGAAGGATAACAAGCACTCTCGAAGGGCACCCTACTCCGCTCATGCCATGGGTCAAGGCAGCCACAGGCTCATTAGGACAGGGACTGAGCATTGGGGCTGGGCTAGCGTGTGCAGCTAAAATGGATCATTCAGGGAGTCGTGTCTATGTTTTGCTCGGGGATGGTGAGTGTGCAGAGGGGAATGTCTGGGAGGCGGCAAACACAGCTTTTTATTACCTTCTGGATAACCTCTGCGTCATTGTGGACGTTAACAGGCTTGGGCAATCAAGAGAAACGCTTCACGGCCACGATATTGACTCCTATATAAAGAAATTTGAGGCTTTTGGATGGAATGCTATCGGGATTGATGGCCATTCAATTCCACAAATACTTTGTGCTTTGAGGAATGCTCGTAAAAACAAAAAACCTACGGCTATCGTTGCAAAAACGTTTAAAGGTTACGGTGTTACATTTCTCAAAGACAAAGAGGGATGGCACGGAAAGGCTCTTCAACCGGACCAGCTAGAAAAGGCGCTGGATGAGCTCGGACCAATGCCCAAGATCAACGCAAAATCCTTTGTTAAAAAACCCCGGCCAAAAAAACAGAAAAAGCTCAAGCAGGTATTTGTATTACCGAAAAAGACCTATCCATTGAATACGCTATTCACCACACGTGAAGCATACGGTCATGCACTCCTCGCTCTTGGAAAGATTAACCATGCCGTGGTTTCAATTGACGGAGATGTAAAAAACTCTAGCTATGCTGAAGAGTTCTTTAAAAAATATCCTGGTCGCTCTTTTCAAAGCTTTATCGCTGAACAGAATATGGTAGGCATGGGAATCGGGCTTTCAGCAAGGGGTTACATACCCTTTATTGCAACCTTTGCATGCTTTCTGTCCCGTGCTCATGATCAGATAAGAATGGCCGCCTATTCACGGACAAATACTAAATTTGTCGGTTCTCATGTTGGAGTAAGTATCGGCGAAGATGGTCCTTCCCAGATGGGATTAGAAGACCTTGCAATGTTCAGAACTATCCCTGACTGTTTGATTCTCTATCCATCTGATGCATATTCAACCAGGGCATGTGTGGAAATCATGGCTAAGCAGAAGGGGATTTCTTATCTTCGAACAACAAGACCAAAAACACCTATTATTTATAAAAAAAGCGATACGTTTAGAATCGGTGGGTCAAAAGTTATCAGAAAAAGCAAAAAGGATACGGTCACAATTATTGCAGCCGGCATAACTGTTCATAATTCACTGAAGGCATATGAAGAACTCAAAAAAGATGGTATATTTATAAGGATTGTCGATGCATATTCAATTAAACCTATCGATAAAAGAGGTATCATAAATTCCTTAATCGAAACAAAAAATAATGTCATTGTAGTAGAAGACCATTTTGAACGGGGGGGCTTGGGTGATGAAGTGAAATCTATATTACCCTTAACTGCAAAAATGATTCATCTCTGCATAAGAAAGCTTCCGCGCTCGGGAAAACCAGAAGAGCTCATGGACAGGTAC
>DATKYB010000074.1 GCA_035528715.1 Nitrospinota bacterium
TCAAATGGGCAGAAGATTTTCTCTTTAAAAGAGGTGTAATGAAGGACGATTTATTGATAGGAATAAATCCAGGAGCTGCCTATGGGATTACTAAGAGGTGGTTTCCAGAAAGATATGCAGGGCTTATAGAGAAATTATTGGCTCTGAAAAGAGTAAAAATTATGATTGTTGGTGCAAGGGAAGAGGGAGACTTTTTTGATTACTTAAAAAAAGAGATCAAAGATAAAATAGTCGATACAGTAGGTAAGACAGATCTCATTGAATTGGCTGCTCTTCTAAGTAAGTGCCATGTTTTGGTAACGAACGATTCTGGACCCATGCATATTGGAGCATCTGTCAATACTCCTATTATTGCTATTTTTGGGTCTACTGATCCATTCCAAACAGGCCCTCTGGGGGAAAATCATCTGATTATTAAAAAGGATCTTTCATGCAGCCCCTGTTTTGAAAGGGATTGCGATACATTAGAATGTTTTCATGCGATTACGGTTGAAGAGGTCTATCATTATGTAAAAGATCATATAAATAAGATTTACGGTCTTTCATTATGAATGGCTGGCTTGAGTGCAAAAGGGATATAAGATTGGATTGGTTTGTAAATTAGACCAAAGGTTTTAAAGATATAACTGGAAGATATTTTTGCCAGTAAATATTTTTTTAAAACAACATATATCCTTTTAATATTTGATAGGGTATAATATTTTTATTATAAATATAACCAGTATTCTTAGAAAATACTTAAGTGTTATAAAAAAATAAAAATGATTTGACTTGTTATTTTAAATACAAATCAGCATAATTTTAGAAAAGTTTTTGAATTCTTATATGAAAAGATAAGACATTATACTAAAGAAGACAAAGTAGAAGTCTAATACAATGAATGTACTTTTTTTACTCGAAAGTAGAAAAACACCGAGCAGCAGATTTAGGGGCTATAACTATACAAAATATTTAGAAAAGATAGGGGTAAAGTATAGAGTCATTGCTATACCAAAAAACTTTATTTGGCGACTCTCTATATTTTTTCCTATACTTTTTTATGATGTAGTTTTCATTCAAAAGAAGGTATTTCATATCTGGGAGCTGGCACTCATTAGAATATTAGCATCAAAGGTTATCTATGATATTGATGATGCTATCATGTTTATTGAAAAGGCTACAGAAGAAAAGAAGGAAAGAAGAAATATTAATAGGAATAAAAGACTATTTAAAACCTTAAATACTGCAGATTATATCATAGCGGGAAACAATTATCTGGCAGAATTTATACGGAAATTTAACACTAATATCAAAATTATTCCGACTCCTGTTGATACAAAAGCTTATCATGTAATTAAGCATAAACTTAATAATAGAGATATAGTAATAGGATGGATTGGCACAGAAGGGAATTTAAAATATTTATTTTTATTGAAACACGTTTTTAAAAATCTTAAAGAAAAATATAATAACATAATTTTAAAAATTGTATGTGATAAGTTTATTGATTTGGATAAGTTTTCTATTCAAAAGAAGTTTTGGAAATTAGAGGATGAGGTAAGAGATCTTCAAAGCTTTGATATTGGTATCATGCCTTTAAAAGATGATGAGTGGACAAGGGGAAAATGTGGGTTTAAGATACTTCAGTACATGGCAGTTGGTATACCCTCCGTTTCATCTCCTGTAGGTGTCAATTCTGAGATTGTTCAGGATGGTTTTAATGGATTTTTAGCGAAGGATGATGAGGAGTGGATTGAGAAACTCTCTTTCTTGATTGAAAACAGAGATTTGAGGATAAAGATGGGTAAAAGGGGAAGGGAGTATGTTGAACGTAACTATTCGTTGGATATCACATTCCCTGAATTTAAAGGGGTCTTAGAGGATGTCTTTTTAGATAAATATAAAAAAGATAAAAAACCTCATATTCTACATACAGAAAGCTCTGATGGTTGGGGTGGACAGGAAATGAGAATACTTATGGAGGCTGAAGAGTTTTCTAAGAGAGGATATAAGGTATTATTGGGCTGTTATCCCAACAGCGGTCTTATGAAAAATGCAGAAAAAAGAGGCATCAGAACTGTTCCTATCGCTATTAAGAACTACTTTGATTTCTTATCTATTTTTAAGATTTATCGATTGATTAAAAGAGAAAAGATAGATATTGTCAATACCCATAGCTCCAAAGATAGTTGGGTAGCTTCTTTTTCCTCAAGGATGATAGGAAAAAGAAAACCCTTGCTTATTAGAACAAGACATCTTTCTGTTCCTATTTCAACACATTTTTTTAATTTTATTTATAAGATGCCTGATATGATTATCACAACCTGTGAATCAACTAGAAAAGAAATTATTCATACAAACAAGGTTAAAGAAAATCAGATTATTTCCATTCCAACAGGAGTTGTGTTAGAAAAATTTAATATACAAAATAATAGCACTGATGGGTTAAAAGAAAGCTTTGGAATTGATGATAAATCTCCAATTATCTGTAAAATAGCTGTTTTAAGAAGCTGGAAAAGACATGATATATTTTTAGAGGCTGCTCGAGAGATTGTTCAGGAAATACCAAAAGCAAGGTTTTTAATTGTTGGAGAAGGCCCACAGAAAAAAAATATAGAGGATAAAATCAAACAACTAGAGCTTGAGTGTAATGTAATTATGACTGGATATAGAGAAGATATTCCAGGGATTCTTGCCATATCAGACATATCCGTATTAGTCTCTGATTCTGCAGAAGGGGTTCCGCAGGCAGTGGTTCAATCTCTCGCTATGAGAAAACCAGTAATAGGCACAAAGGTTGGAGGAGTTTCAGAACTTATTATAGATGGAGAGACAGGAATAGTGATAGAACCTAATAATCCAGAAATCCTGGCAGAGAAAATCCTTATGTTATTAAGAAATAGGGAGTACGCAAAAAGATTAGGAGAAGCAGGGAGAAAAATGGTAGAGGAGAGGTTTAGCTGTCAGATGATGGTAGAGAAGTTAGAAAAACTATACCAGGAATCTTTAAAATAATCATATACATTTTTAATTAGAGAAATCAATGAAAGGACTTACAGTTACTGTCATAACATATAATGAAGAAGAAAATATACGAGCCTCTCTTGAGAGTGTCAAATGGGCTGATGAGATTGTTATCATTGATTCTTACAGCAATGACAATACTGTAAAAATATGCAAGGAGTATACTGAAAAGATATTTTTTAATGAATGGCTTGGATTTGGATTGCAGAAGAACCTCTGCATTGACAAGGCAAGTTGCGATTGGATTTTGAATCTAGATGCGGATGAGAGGATCACTTCTGAGCTGAGAGAAGAAATAGCAGATACCCTCTCTCAGGAAAACTCGGTTGATGGGTATTATATACCAAGAAAAAATTTTTTTGATAAGAAATGGATTAGATATGGTGGATGGTATCCTGATTATAATCTGAGACTCTTTAAAAAGAATAAGGGGAGGTTCAAAGAGAGACAAGTTCATGAAAAAATTGATTTAAACGGAAAAGCAGGTTATTTGAAAAACCCTTTAGAGCATCATACCTATAAAAATATAACTGATTTTTTAAAAAGGATGAATAAATATTCTACCTTATCAGCTGAAGAATTGTATAAGAACAAAAAAAAAGTCAGTTATCTTGATATAATGTTTCGTCCTCCTTTTACTTTCCTCAAAATGTATATCTTAAAAAGAGGATTTCTCGATGGATATCTGGGTTTTCTTCTTGCTCTTTTATACTCATTTTATACCTTTGCGAAATACATTAAGTTAAAAGAGCTCTATGAAAATGCATAGTAAAATATCAAAAGAGTCTTTAAATAAAATTTTGCTCATTAAGCAACGAAATATTGGTGATGTCTTGCTTTTGGTGCCTACTATAATGGCTCTTAGAGAGAGTTTTCCAAATACCTATATAGCGGTTCTTGTGAACTCAGGTACTGAGGAGATGCTCACCTTTAATCCGGCTATTGATGAAATTATAGTCTTTGATAGGAAATGGAAAGGTATGCCTTTTTTAAAGAGATGGATAAAAGAGATAAGTTTTGTAAGAAATATCCATAAAAAAAAATTTGATATGGTCATCAACCTTACCGAAGGAGACAGGGGAGCCATTTTCTCCTTATTGAGCGGTGCAAAATACAGATTAGGATTTAATCCTTCAGGGAAAGGTTTTTTGGGAAAGAAGCATATCTTTACCCATTTAGAGGAAGTTCCTGATAAAAAGTTCCATGTGGTCGACTATAATCTAGCACTTCTAAAGGTTTTGGAAATAAAACCCTCAAACAAAGATATATCCATTTACTTTTCTGAAGAAGACGCGAAATATATAGAAGAAATCTTTTATAAAAATAGTATTCAAAAAGAGGATATATTAGTTCATATCCATCCTACCTCCCGTTGGTTATTTAAATGTTGGTCAGACAGAAAGATGGCTGAAGTAATAGACTATTTACGACTTGAGAAGAAGACAAAGGTTTTTTTAACCGCTGCTCCTTCTAAAAAGGAATTAGAGAAAATAGAAAATATATTGAGCTATACCACCTCTGAGCCAATTAATTTAGCAGGAAGCACCACATTAAAACAGCTTGTGGCTTTATCCAGTAAATGCGACCTCTTTTTTGGTATTGATTCAGCACCCATGCATATTGCAGCAGCTGTTAAGACCCCTGTTATTGCACTCTTCGGGCCTTCGGGTGAATTTAATTGGGGTCCGTGGGGTAATGGACATACCGTCATCACAAAAGAGATGGACTGTCGTCCTTGTGGAAAGGATGGATGTAATGGGACGAAGAGAAGCCTCTGTCTTGAA
Source organism: Nitrospinota bacterium (assembly GCA_035528715.1). NCBI lineage: Bacteria > Pseudomonadati > Nitrospinota > Nitrospinota bacterium. The sequence goes on from DATKYB010000074.1 coordinate 4,788, forward strand.
ACAATAGAACTTGATGATGTATTGGATGTGATAAATAGGAAACTGGAAGCTATTAATGAAAGTCGCTTTTATAAGAAAGAAGTATAGTGATTTTGGAGGGGCAGAGCTTTATATTAGAAGGTTGGCGGAGAGATTAGCTGAATCTGGGAATGAGGTTCATCTCTTCGCAAACAGCTGGAAAATCAAATCAGAGGCCAAAGGAATCATATTTCATAAAATTCCCATTCTTAAAGGACTCTCCCTTTTTTCTCTTTTGAGCTTCCTTCTTTTTCTGAAAATAAAATTAAAGAAAAACGAATTTGATATTGTCCACAGCTTTGAAAAGACATTATCCCAAGATATTTATAGGGCAGGAGATGGGTGTCATAGAGAATGGCTTTTACAGAGGTCTCGATACAGAAGCTTCTTGAAAAATCTGATTATTAGGATTAATCCTTTTCATATCTGCATGTTGTATATAGAAAAAAAGATTTTTAAAGAAAGAAATTATAAATTTATCATTGCCAATTCAAAAATGGTCAAAGAGAACATTATGAAACATTACAATGTTCCTGAAAAAAAGATTAGGATCATTTATAATAGTATCGATACAGAGAAATTCAATCCTGATCATATAGAGAGATTCAGAAAAGAAGTGAGAGAAAAATATGGAGTAGGGTATAATGATATCCTCATCTCTTTTATCGGTTCTGGGTTTGAGAGAAAGGGACTAGGATATGCAATAAGAGCTGTAAAAGAATTAAGGGATAAAAAATACAAGCTTATTATCGTGGGCAAAGGTAATCCAAAGAGATACAAAAGATTGGCAGATCATCTCTCGATAAAGAAAAAAATAGTATTTGCAGGTCCCATGCTTGACACCTATCCTATCTATGGTGCCAGTGATGTCTTTCTTCTTCCCACAATTTATGATCCCTTTAGTAATGCCTGTTTGGAAGCCATAGCTACTGGCATACCTGTATTGACAACGAGGATGAACGGTGCCTTTGAAACTGTCGTTCAAGGCAAGAATGGATTTGTAATAGAGGACCCAAGGAATACAAAAGAAATCGCTGAAAAGATAAATCTATCTGTTCAGTTAGACAGAGAAGAATTAAGCAGGACAAACAGAGACATCCTTGAAAGATTTTCAAAGCAAAGAGATGTAAGAGAGACGATTTCCCTCTATAAAGAGGTTTTAAATGAACCCTGTCATTAGTGTTGTGATTCCAAACTGGAATGGAGAGGATGTTATCGGAGACTGTTTGGAATCTTTGAGAAAGCAGACCTTCAGAAATTTTGAGATGATTGTTGTAGATAATGGGTCAAGCGATTCCTCATTGGATTTGATCAAAACGAAATATCCTGAGGTAAAAGTAATTTCTCTATCAGAGAATAAAGGGTTCTGTATAGCGGTCAATACTGGAATAAAATATTCTCAGGGGGAATTTATTGCAATATTGAATAATGATACAGAGGTGGTAACAAACTGGCTTGAGGAATTGTATATGGCATTTGAGAATCATCCAGAAATATCCTTTTGTTCTTCAAAGATGCTTTACCATGAACAAAGAGATAAGATCAATACAGTGGGAATTAAGATAAAGAGAAACGGCGATTCATCAAGCATTGGCACTGGTCAACCTGATGGCCCTCGGTTTGAAAAAGAGGGTGAGGTATTCGGAGCATGTGCCGGAGCCGCAGTTTACAGAAAAAGACTTTTTGATGATATCGGTTTGTTTGACGAGTCCTTCTTTGCATATCTGGATGATGTGGACCTGAGTTATCGAGCTCAACTCTCTGGTCACAGATGCCTCTTTGTACCCAAGGCAATTGTGTATCATAAAAAGGGATATTCCCTGAAAAGGCATGATAGTCCAAACGAACTCGAGGTCTTATTAAACAGCAGAAATAGCGTTTACTGTCTGTTGAAGAACTGGCCCACAAACCTTATTCTTAAGAATCTGCATTGGATCTTATTGAGAAGGCTCGAGCTTGCTGTTCGATATACGATACAGAGAATCCATAAAGGCACAGCCATTCCATTTATAAAAGGGAAACTGGATGCGTATAAAAATATTGGTAATATTTTTAAAAAAAGGAAAGAGATCTTATCGCAAAAAAAGGTTCCGGATAGTTATATAGCCAGTATTATGAATAAGGAGTTCTTTTAAGGCCGGAATGAATGTAATCTGAAGTTCGATCAATAATCTCTCCGTTTACATAATCAAAAACAAATATCTTTTCTTCATTCTCTCGGCTCTTTTTTTGGATGTTTATCTTGCCTGTTTTGCTTGAAAAGGTTTTGAGAGTTGGATTAAAAAAGACATGCATCAGGGCTTTAACGTGTACCTCTCCTGTTGAGATATTGAGAAAGTAGATTTTACTGTTATCAGGAAAATTGTCGTATTGGGTTTTAAGAGTATGAATTATTTTTCTCCAGTCAGGTTTTTTTCCAAAGAACTGTTCGCGATGGTATATTTGAAAAGAATTCGAGAGAATAATGACCACTGTTATCATAATCAGAGAAGCTTTAAATCTTCCCCATGATTGCTTGTCTGTTGTTTGTATTAATTTTGTTCCTGCTTGATAGAAACTGTAGATCAAGAAACTCAGAAGGATTGAACTGCCGATTGATGGTGTATAAAAGTATCGTGAAGCGACAATAGTTGTATTTTGAAAGAAACTAAAGGGGATTAAAGTTATTGGTATCCAGATAAAGGAAAAGATCACCACTGGGTTATTGAATAAATCTTTCAATAATTGTCTGGTGATGTAATTTCTTATAATGATAACTGAGAGTATAAGAACAGGAATAATCCATTCATTAATCGTAATCGTACTTCTAAAAATCTTATAAGGAACATGAAAATTGATTGCGATATCGTTTCGAGCTATAAGCGGAGAATCTGACTGTATATAATACTGAAATAGCAAATAGGGTATTAACAAAATAATAAAAACAGCGTATCTTCTTATAAACTGAGAGATATTTGAAATATTTAATCTTTCGTGAAAAATGACATCGTATAGAAACATTATGGGTAATAGTGTGACTGTTCCTTCATAAGTAAGCAGAGAGAGGCCAAAGGTTATAGCTGAGGCGAAATAGCTTGCTTTGCTTTTTGATATCAAATACTTTGAGAAAAGTATAAGAGCTGTAAGATATAACATGGCAGCTTGCAAACTAGCTATTTCGCTGACCTTCATAATAGCCTGGTAGTGTTCGAAATTGACTGCGAAGAGAAGAGAAGCCAGAAAGCTGATAGATCTATTGTTTGTTAATAAGTATGCGAAATAGAAGAGAAGGAGAGAGTTGACGATATGCAAGAGATAATTGATAATGTAATAACCAGATGGATCCAGACCAAATAGTTTATAATTGAATAAAAAAACAAGGTTGTATAATGGCCTGAAGAAATGTCCCAATTTCAAACTGAATAAATTTAAGATATTACCACTTGATTTAACTGACTCTTCTAAAAGATTAAAATCATCCCATAGAAAGAAATTATTAAAGATTCTTACATAAGGGAAAAGGGTAATAACAGAAATAATGAGAAGATATATCAAAAGCTCTTTATTTGTATCTTTGCCGATGAATTCACAGTAATTCTCAGAGAGTTTTAAAACCGCCCTGTCTACCACGGAATCTGAATCCCTGAAAAGTGATAGTCTTAACGCCAAGAGAATAGAAAAAATCAGGAGAGGGTTGTGGAGGTGGTTGAGCCTGATTTTCACACTGCTGATATAAAGCGTTTGTCCGCCAGAGATAAGTATATAAATAATAACAAGCAAAGATAATAAAATAAAAAGATTTAAGAGGTTTTTTAGGATTCTGGATGTCATGATTAAGCTATATATTCTTTTCATTATGTTTTGTATTATAATTTTTTAATATTCTGAGTCAATCTATTATTTTTAAAGTGGCATTATAACGCTCATTTCAATTCGGTGAATTCAAATGAGGGAAAATGTTTTTTAATAACATAAAAAAATTAAGACAAAAGAGATATTAAACTTGATTGCACCATTGTCTTTTGATATAAAATTCATAATATATTTAGAATAAGGGGGAGATATTTTTGGGTAGATTTACAGATAATTGGATCGAGTATTGGAATCAGGATCAGTTTTGGAGCCGAAATATCCTATGGAAAATAAATTCCGAATTACTCTTACATAGAGCTAGTCAATTTCTCACTTTTAAAAAGGATGATTCTATTCTTGACATCGGCTGTGGATCGGGACACATTGGTGAACTTCTTGCTCCTATGGTTGAATCAATATTAGCTGTTGATGTCGCAGAACAGTTTGTAAAATTGTGCAAACAAAGATGCATGAACTATAGCAATGTCTCCACTCAACTTCTAAATGATGATTATACAAAACTGCATTTTTTGAAGAAGCAATTTTCGCTAATACTTTGTGTTAGTGTTGTACAATATTACAATAATATAAAGGAAATAGAGACTCTTATTCGTTCAATACAAAAGATTGCATTGCCTGGGGCGAAAATGTTAATTGCCGACTTGCCTCTCAAAAGAGGGGTGTTCGGATTTGCATGGGATTCTTTATGTTCTTTTCTTTTGAGCATCAAGGAAGGTTATACCTTTCACCTATTGAGTACTGCCTTCAGTCGGTGGTGCTGGAAATCTGTCTATAAATCGTTTTGCAAAAACAATAAAACATTAGAATTTTCTATTCAGGACATTGAAGAATTGATTAAACGTATGGATTTGAAAGCAAAGATTATCACTAAAAGTTTTTCCATCTATGCCAATCGACCCAGTATTCTGATTCAGCTTTGACCTTCCCAAAAAGCCAATTGAATCACTAATATTCTTTGCACAATCTCCTTTTTTAATTATAATAAAGTTATCTATGCTGTTATTTCTTTCTTAAAAATTTAAATTTTTTTGTCAAGGTTTTATGATGTAAACCAGTTCGTACCATCACAAGATCTTGAAATGAGTCTTCTAACAGCTTATTTTTATTATTTCTTTTTTTACCATAATTCGGAAAAAAGGATTTTATTAACTCAATGGTAAACTTCTTTGTGTTTCTAATCCTCTTTCTCATCCATGGTCTCTGCCTTTCTGATGTTATGTCATAAATAATGGCTCTGTAGATCACAAAATCTGCTGGAATGTATTTTTCCGCAACCCATTCAGTGTCAATATGGTATAACTTGCCCGTTCTGTTTTTTATTAAATTACCGAAGTGAAAATCAAAAGATTCTCCTTTCAAAAGAGGGTAGCCTTCTTCATCATCCATCCCAGTGTAATATCTATTGATTAATTCTTTATGATAGATTTCCAATATCTCTAGGAGTTTTCTTTTAAAATTGTTTTCGCAGATTGCCTTAAAGATATCAATTGTTAATAAATCACCTTCATACCAAGGGCTGTCGTTAACTATCTGTTTGATTTTGATTTTATTGCTCACGATTATATGGTTTTCTTTATCCCCGAAAATTCTCTTTTTCTCAATATATGGTTTCTGATTTATTCTTGCTGTTGTAATGCAGCTGAATTTTTTTCTTCTTTTCAGGGAAAATTTTTTAGCAATCCAATCTGATTTTTTGATTATATCAGACTTGCCTTGGCTGGCGACCACTAAAAAAGAATTTGCAAATTCCCCAAGCAATTCTGCCTCATATAATGTTTTATTCACAAGCCCCTCATGAAAAATGTGATCTCTTTGTAGATTATATGAGATGAATGGCACATCTATCCAGTTATGTAAATAATAGCCTTTTTCGATGCCAATATCGCTGAATATGGTAGAAGCAAATTTATAATCAGGGAAACAATAGTAAAAAGAGATATTAGAAAAACCGGTTGCCTTTAAGAGAGCTTCTAACTCCTTTTTAGAAAAGGTTGCTAGGATTCTGTTACCGGTATATCCATGGAGGCTATCAAACATCTTCCTTGTATGATCTTCAGGACATCCACTCCAATACTTTAATCCAATCTTGTTTTCTATCGCAATTATCAAAGCACCATTTTCACTAAGAGCAGTTTTAGCAAGTTTAAGGAGGGATAAACAAGATTCCTTTACATTGATTTGATCTGTAATATATAAAGGAGCATATTCCAGAACACCAATCAAAGTGACTATGTCGTATATAGGTGCAAATTTAATATGCTTCACATTTGAACAAATCACCCTAACATTCTCTAGATCTCTGCATCTTTCTCGCGTGATTTGTGCACGTAGAGGGCTACCCTCAATAGCATCAACTAATTCAAAATTTTCGCCCAAATATCTTGTTGTAGCTCCACATCCAGAGCCAAATTCTAAAATTTTAATATTGTCAGATAATTCGAGACACTTTAAGATATTTGATCTTCCTATACCCAAATGATAATAAGATGGCCAATCTTTTACTGCATGCATAAGCTCTTCTGAATCATTGTTAATTTCTTTAGCATTTTTAATGGCATTCAATATGTAATCTTCAGTTTTAGGACCATCAGAATAATTAATCGTATGCACCCTTTGTTCGGGCGATACAAAAATCCCATTCTCTTTATCATATTTAAATTCTGATAACGACCAGTAGCTATCTAATCCCTCTTTTTCTGTTTCCATTTCTCTCCTTTACCTTCTTCTACACCAACGCATCAAAATATATATGCAATACTTATGAGGGTTACCTTGTATATAAAGAGATTTTTCTGTATAATTCAATGACTGCTAAAAAATATATCTCAAGAATTTAGTATTAATTTATCTATAATAAGTTATTAATATATTCCGGTCAATCTTTTAGTTTAGTGGTTTCAATCTAAGGGAATACTAATGGCTAAGCTCATACAGATTGTTTTCATAATCATCCTTTTTTTGATAAAATATTTCCTGTCCATAAAAGCAAAGAAATATTACGAGGCCGGTTTCTTCACTGTTTATCATAAAGGTTTTCATTCTAATTTTTAGATACCTCATATGGGATTTCCTTGAGATGAAAAATTAGTAGAAAAATGTGCTTCGCCTCCGTTCAAAGACAAGCATTTTTAAACATTTGTTCAAAAAGTTTTTAAAAACCGCTTATAAGCAATTTTTAAATTATTTATGATATAGTTTCTAAAAAAATTTCTTATTTTTCTTTTTAAATACATTACTTTTTTTGAAGGGCGCTTTATCTCCTTCATAATTTCACTTAGCAATTCATAGTCAATCCCTTTTATCTTGGGTTCTGAGCCATATCTGTGCATTCTATCGAACTCGTAAGGAAGCAAGTTCAAATCCTTGTATTTTTCATATGCATAGGTTCCAGGATAAATCGTATACCATGATATCGAGAGAACATCAGGATTCATCCTGTTAATCATCTCAACGGTTTGGTGGGTTTCCTCCGGTGTTTCATTCGGAGCACCGAACATGAAGTTTCCGACAATCTTAAGCTCATTATCTCTTAGTATTTCAGCGGCTCTATAGTTCATTTCGGCCGATGTCCCTTTTTGAATCTGCTTTAGTCCCCTGTCATATCCAAGCTCAAATCCTACAGAGACGGCATGGCATTTCGCTTTTTTGAGGCGTTCAAACATCCTGGGTCTTTTTGCAATAATATCGGGCCTGCTTGAAATAACAAAAGGGGTTTTCATTCCAGAATTTTCATAGGTTTCACAAAAATTATTAACCCATTTTTCGTTAACAGCAAACAGGTCGTCAATAAAATCCCAGTAGGCTGCGTTCCATTTTTCTTTTAATTCTTTCATTTCTCCTATGATATTTAAAGGAGATCTCTGCCGGCATTTTTGGGCCATCATCATAGGTTGGGGAGCGCAGAAGTCACACTTGCCAACACACCCTCTTCCCGAAATGAGAGTTACATAAGGAACCCGTCCTTTCCACAGAGGATTGATGAGCTCGCCTTCTTCATAGGGAATAAGAGACCGGTCTATATAAGGAAGAAGATCCAGATTTTCAACGGGACTTCCTATGAATATTTTTTCTTTATCTGGTCGTATTTTGCCTCCCACAATATTTACAATATCACTCTCTGCTTCACATGTGATAACCATATCGATATAATCTTTCTGAGCTGCGTCTTGGGGGGCAATGGTTGCGTGAATCCCTCCAATAAATGTCAACGAACCGCATGTTTTTTTAGCCAGTCTCAATGATTCCAGAGCATAACCAAAATCAACAGACATGGCGGTTGCTCCAACAAAGTCAGGCTTAAATTCGTTAAGCTTATCCTGATATTCATCCCATCCTGTTAGTGTCCTTAAATCAATAATTTTCGCTTCATGACCGCTATTATTCAGGATGGTTGCCAGAAGAAGAATCCCGTGATGAAGAGAACAGTACTTCCTTTCTTTTCTCCAATAAGAATCCCATCCGTTGATTGCTATCATTGGATTGACAAAAATAACTTTCATATCAAGTCCTATTTTTTTATCATATTTATTTATCTATGAGGATTGTTAAATATATTTTCTTAGACAGTCATCATTAATTCTTTGCAATTAAATCACTGATCGAATATAAAAAATCATATAGTATCTTGGTCTTATAGCAATGGTGATTTTAAATTTTCCTTAAACATTGCCGGGCTACCTAAATATTGTGTATAAAAAGATTTTTCTGTATAATCTAATCATTGCTAAAAAACAATCTAAAGAATTTAGTATTAATTTATCTTATAATAAATTAATAATTTTTTCGGGTCAATCTTTTAGAGGTTTCAATCTTAGGAAATAATATGACGAGGCTCATTCAGTTTGTTTTCAGAATCATTCTTTTTTTTGATACAAGATTTCTTACTCAAGGAAGCAAAGAGTCTCTCAATCGAAAAGAAATAAAAAGAATTCTCTTGGTAAATACCACAGCTATGGGGGATACTCTCTTGTCAACCCCAGCTATCAGGGCAGTGAGAAAAGAATTCTCAGAGGCCTATATAGCCTCATTGGTGCATGTAAAACAGAAAGATGTGCTTAAGAATAATCCCAGGATAAATGAGTTGGTCATATATTCTGGCAAATACAAGGGATTACTGAGACTTATTCGCAGGCTGAGAAAGAAAAAATTCGATTTAGTCATTGTTTTGCATGCAAATGATCCTGATATTGTGCCAATAATATACTTAACGGGAGCTAGGTATAGAGTGGGTTGGGCTGAAAGCAAATTTAGTTTTTTATTTACTCATACGTTTAAAAGACCTGAAAATAAGATACTGCATACTATTGATCAAAGATTCGGTATATTGGAAAGCATAGGAATAGAACCTGATAGTATTGACATGGAATATTTTTTGGATGAAAAAGATGAAAAATCCTCATATGATTTTTTAAGAGAAAATAGAATTACAGAAACAGACATTTTGATAGGATTACATCCCTTTGGGAGTTTAGAATCAAAAGCATGGCCTAATTACATTGATTTCCTAGAGAAGATATCAAAGAGTGATCGTTTTAAATTAGTATTGATTGGAGGAAAGAGACATGAAAGAGAGGTCTTGGAGAATTGGCCAAGGATAGGGAATAAAATCATATCAACAGTTGGAAAAACGTATGTTGGAGAAACCGCTGCCTTAATAAAAAAATGCAGAGTTTTCGTTACAACAGACAGCGGTCCTTTCCATCTGGCTGTGGCCTTAAAAAGACCTACGATTTTGTTAGTTGGTCCTACTTTAATTGAGGTTACAGGACCCTATCAAGATAGAGAGTTACATCGGATCATCAAAGAGGATGTTAATTGTGCTCCTTGCAGATTAAGGTCTTGTGATGAGCATATATGCATGCGAAAAATCACACCAGAAAGGGTTATTTCGGAATTAGATAAAGTTTTAGCTTTAAAATAAGGATTCTTCGTTTTTGTTTACTATGGAACTGCAATCGAAAATCTTACACTTTCTCTATACTATTTCCATTCATGGGAAAATAAGAGAAAAAAAAGAAGAGTTCATTAAGGAGAATATCAGTAAAATTTTAGTTGTGAGAAACGATAATGTGGGTGATGTTATCTGTTCAACACCAGCCATACAGGCCTTAAGTGAGAATTTTCCTAAAGCCTATATTGCAATACTCGTAGCTTCCTACAGCAAAGATGCAATCATCGGAAATCCCTATATAGATGAGGTATTCGTATATGATAAATACAAACATGGAAAATATAAGAGCCGGTGGGCTGCATGGTGGAATCAGTTTAAGATTTTGAGATCATTGAGAAAGAAGAAGTTTGATCTGGCCATTGGTCTTCGGTCCACATTTTCTCCATCCCAAGGGTGGCTCGTATATTTTACAGGGGCCACTTTTAGGCTGGGAACCTATCCATCTAAAAAGAAACATATAAATTTCAAATTCTTTTATAATCTCTTTTCAGAAGAGATTATAAATAAGTCTCATGAGGTAGAAAAGAACTGCAAAATGCTGGAGACGATAGATGTAAAGATTGGGGAGAAAAGGTTAAGTGTATATATCCCTCAAGAAGATTTTTCTAGGGTAGATAAATTTTTAGCTGAAAATCAGATTGAGGACAAGTTATTAATAGGCTTGTATATCTCCTCAAGACTTAGAGAAAACAACCTGGAGGATGAGAAGATTGCTGAGCTTGCAGACAAATTAATTGAAAGGTGCAGAGCAGAGATATTATTAACCCGTGCGCCATGGGAGAGGGAAAGAGCACAGAAGATTTCTGAACTCACCAATAATCACATATATATATTTGATACACATACACTTAAAAGTTTAGGTGCCCTGCAAAAGAGGTGTTCACTCTTTATAAGTGTGGATGGAGGGCCTATGCATCTCTCAGCTGCAATGGGAGTGCCGACCATAGGCCTCTTTGGTAAGACAAGTCCTGATGCTTGGAGACCTTGGGGAGAGAAGAATTTTGTTCTTAAGAAAGGAGATAATGTAAATAATCTCAGTGTTGAGGATATATTAAGAATTACAGACCAAGCCTTGAAAGATTTTGTCTGATTCGCTAATAAAAAATCTTATGAACATTGAGTATTTCGAGGAAACAGGTTGAAAAAATGCCTCTAAATACTATAATATAAAAAAATTCTGTTTGAAAGGAATGAGAACAGGTCTTAGTTATGAATCCGAAGAATATACTCATTATTAAGCCAAGCAGTCTCGGGGATGTTATCCATTCCTTACCAGTATTAAAAATCCTGAAGAAAAGATATCCAGAGGCAAGGATTTCTTGGGTTATCAATAAAGAATTGAGCGAATTAATTGAAGGGAGTCCCTATATAGATGAGATCTTTTTGTTTCAAAGAAAAAAATGGGATCGATGGTTGAAATTACCCTCCAATATTATTGAATTGATGAGATTTGTTATAAAGATTCGAAAGAAAGGATTTGATACAGTCATCGACCTCCAGGGATTATTGAGAAGCGGACTTATTACCTTTTTATCAGGTTCTTCTCGTCGAATAGGTTTTAAAAGTGCAAGAGAATTCAGCCCATTATTTTATACCGATAAAATTTCACTTCCGGATAAAAAAATCCATTCAGTAGAAAGATATATTTCCGCTGTAAAATTTCTATCTGCTGATGGTTCAGAAAGAGATTTTACGATTAGTATCCCAAAAGAAGATATCGATTATGTTGATAGATTTTTAAAAGAGAAAGGAATCAATGATTCAAAAAAGATGGTTGTTGTCAATCCCTGGGCCAGATGGAGGACAAAATGTTGGCCCATTAAAAATTACCTCTCAATGATAAAAAGGCTAAAGGAAGAGGGATTTTTGCCCATTATTATCAGCAGCAATGAGTTTAAAGCGATTACAGATGATCTGATGGAGGGCTTTTCAGATCCTCCCATAGCCTTTGTGGGACAGCCCTTGAAAAGGCTAACAGAGCTTATAAAGAGATCAAGCCTTATGGTTACCAATGATAGTGGTCCTATGCATATTGCAGCAGCTGTAAATACACCTGTGATTGCTCTGTTTGGACCTACAGATCCTCTCTTAACAGGACCGTATGGAGAGGGGCATATTGTTATTCAAAAGAATATGGATTGTGTCCCTTGTCTTGAGAGAGAATGTTCAAAAGAGCACGTTTGTATGGAGATGATAACTGTTGACGAGGTGATAGAAAAGGTCCGGAAAAGGATTTACGAGAATGGGGACAGGATTTAAGACTCTTTGAAAAATAGAAATAATCAAACTAAATAACGGAGAGGAAAATGGGTGTGCCAGCAGTCTTTATGGATAGAGATGGAACCATTAATGATGAGATGGGGTATATCAATCATATCTCTCGCTTTAAGCTTTTGCCGAGAAGTGCGGCAGCCATTCGGTTGATTAATCAAAATAGCTTTAAGACTGTTATTATAACAAATCAGTCAGGAGTTGGAAGGGGATATTTTCCTGAAAAGCTTGTAGAGGAAATCCATGATAATCTTAAAAGAGGCCTCTCCCAAGAGGGCGCTCATATTGATGGAATATACTACTGTCCACATCACCCTTTTTTGGGGATGGGTAAATACAAAAAGGATTGTGAATGCAGAAAGCCAAAGATAGGGATGATTAAAAAGGCAGCGAAAGAGCTGGATATTGACCTTTCTCGTTCCTATATGGTCGGTGACAGGGGTGCTGATATACAGATGGCAAAGGAATTTGGTGGTAAAGGCGTTCTTGTCCTTACAGGGTACGGAAAGGGTGAGTATGAATATTTGAACCATACATGGCCGAAAAAACCGGATTATATTGCCGAAGATCTTTATGATGCTGTGGAGTGGATATTAAGGGATGCTAAAAAGCAAGATTAATATCGCTTATGTGGTTTTAGATTTCAAGCTAAGCGGGGTTCCTATACACATTCTTGATCTCGTGAAATGCCTTGAGAAAGATAAATACAACCCTCTAATCTGTTGTATTAGAGAAAGAGGAGAATTGGCAGGTGATGCAGAGGCATTAGGATGTGAGGTTATTGTTTTAAACAGAGCTAAATCTAAACAATTTGACCTCTTAGCCTTATTAGATATTTGGAGGCTTTTTAGAAAAAGGAAGATTGACATTGTTCACACTCATATGCACCATGCATCCCGATACAGCCATCTTGCAGCTAAACTTGCAGGTGTGCCAGTGATTCTTACCTCTGTTCATGATATTATTGGAGAAAAGAGATTTAAAAGAAACCTTACCAACAAGGTGCTGTCTCTCTTTACGGATAAAGTAATAACTCCCTCACATGCTGTAAAGGAAGATATCTGTAGGTATGATAGGATTGCTCCTGATAAGATAATGGTACTTCCCTATGGTATTGATGTGGACCGCTTTGTCATGAATGTAGATAAAAAAGAAATAAGAAAGAAACTAGGATTACCACTTGATGCCATCATTGTGGGGAATGCTGGAAGGTTCGCTACCAATAAAAGACATCATATCCTTATAAAGGCGATGAAAAGAGTGATTGATAGATTTCCCTCTGCCCTACTCATGATTGTCGGAACAGGCAAGACAGAAGATAAGCTGAAACAGGTGATAGAGGAGCTGCATATTGCTGACCATGTTCTTTTTATGGGTCTGCGAAAGGATATCCCGCTCGTTCTCTCAGCAATGGACATATTTGCATTGCCTTCAGTTGGAGACCCTTTTCCCATAGCATTGCTGGAGGCTGGAGTCAGTGCCTTACCTACTGTGGGAGTAAGGGACGGAGGAATCCCAGAGTCTATTGAAGACGGCAAAACAGGGTTATTGGTTTCCAAAGATAATCCAGAAGAATTAGCAAATGCCCTGATCTATTGAATAGAAAATAGAGATAAAGCTCTTGAAATAGGACAGGGGAGGAGAAGGTATATCCAATCACGATATACCCTGAGGCACCAAAATGAAAATTTCCAAGGGCTTTATGAGTCAATTTTAAAGAGCAAAGGTTTTCTGTTTAATTAATGATGTTTAGAGAAATATTATTTTTTATTGAGAAGGGGCTTAATTCATGAGATGTTTGGTAACAGGCGTTGCTGGATTTATTGGTTCTCATTTGTCTGAAGCTTTGATAAAAGGGGGACATACTGTCACAGGAATAGACTGCTTTACAAACTATTATCCTCGAACTTTGAAAGAAAAAAATATAAAGATGCTGAGAAAAGATAAGAATTTTACTTTTATCGAAGGAAACTTGCTCGACTTCAATCTCAAGGAGATTGTTTCTCAGACAGATTATATATTTCATCAGGCAGCTCAGGCAGGAGTGAGAGCAAGCTGGGGAGATGATTTCAAAATCTATACAGAAAATAATATAAATGCTACACAGCGTTTATTAGAAGCATCTATTGGAACAAAACTTAAAAGGTTTATCTTTGCCTCTTCTTCTTCTGTTTACGGAGATATCAAAAATTTTCCGATGAGGGAAGGAGATACCCTCTATCCTTTATCTCCTTATGGCGTGAGTAAAATGGCCAGTGAATCCCTTTGTTATCTATACTGGAAAAGCTTTTCTCTCCCCGTTATTTCTCTTCGCTATTTTACGGTTTATGGCCCAAGGCAAAGGCCAGATATGGCGTTTCATCGATTTGTCAAATCGATATTGAAGGATAAAGAAATTTCGATATATGGCGATGGAAACCAGACCAGAGACTTTACCTATGTATCTGACATAATAAAGGCAAATATATTAGCTATGGAAAGGGGGGATGAGGGTAATACATACAATATTGGAGGCGGTTCTAAGGTCTCAATTAATGAGGTATTGAAGATTTTGGAAAAGATTTCGGGGAAAAATATCAAGGTTAAATATAATGAGCCTGAAAAAGGTGATATGAGGCATACCTGGGCCGATATTAATAAGGCTAAGAATGATCTCGGTTATTTCCCAACCGTAGGTCTTGAGGATGGATTAGAAAAAGAATTTAAATGGTTAAAAGGAGAGATTTAATATGGCTATTGATAAAGAATTATTAGACATATTGGCATGCCCTAAATGTAAAGGTGATATCTATATCAATAAAAAAGAGGATGGTCTCATATGCGATGCTTGTCAGTTATTGTATGAGATCAAAGATGAGATACCTATCATGTTAATAGATGAAGCGCTTCCACTCGATAAGGTTGAAGAAGAAAGAAAATCCAGGAAAGAGGGCTAGAATAGTTTTTCTAGTTTTTTAAAAAAGTATTAAAAAATCTTTTTTGTATTATGCAATATTCGTAAGAAAGTTCTTATTTATCAAATGAGGACTTGAATCTTTTAAATGAAAAAGATTTTGTTTTATCTACATAGGATTCAGGATGTATCTGTTCTCTCGCCCCTTATCTATTCCTTTAGCCCTGAAGAGATTATCGTGCAGGCAGACCTGAAAAAGGGTTTTAAAGGAAAAAGGAAATATGGCGAGAGGCTTCTAAAACATTATCATATTGATTATATAGAAGAACTTAGTTTCAAAAAAGAGAAGGATAAAGTAGGGATTATCATTACTGCCTCTGAGAGTTCTATGAGGACCCACAAAAATGCCGCACTTCTTGTAAAAAAGGCCAGAAAATGGAAGATACCTACACACTCACTCTTCAACATGGGATAACCCACGAGATAAATGAAAATAAGCCTCTAAAGTTCTATTCAGACCTTATTGCTCTTTGGGGGCCCTATCAGAGGGATTTTTTTTGCAACAAAAGAATATAGCCTCTTAGAGAAAAGACTCTTCTGGAGGCGGACAAACAGCTCTACAGATAAAAAAAGATTTATCATTGCCGGAGCTCCAAAGTTTGATTCACTTTTTCAACCCAAAGAAGTTGACAAGGCCTCCTTAGGTATGCCTGAGGACAAAAGGGTTGTGAGCGTTTTTACGAATACCCATTGGTACAGATATTCTGATGAAGAAAACCAGAGATTTTTTGATAAAGTGGAGTCTTTAGTCAAGAAATTCAATGACCTCTTTTGGGTATTTAAGCTCCATCCCGATGAGAAACCGGATGCCTACCATTTTAGGTTTTACAATCATAATCATTGTAAAGTGATTTATCCAAGGGAGGAAGAGTTTGACCTTGATACTCAGGATATCTTAAGGGTATCTGATGTGGTTATTATGATGTTGAGTACGGTTGCTCTGGAGGCCGCAATACTTAAAAAGCCTGTTATTTCCATAAACTTTACGAACCAACCTAGCTATAGAGACCTCTTGGAATACCGGAACAATATAGACGAGGTATTGATTGAAGCCCTTAAGAATCCCCAAAAGTTTATTGAACAGCAAAGGGCATTTGTAGAGGGGTATCATTCGGGGAAGGGGAATGCTGTAAGTTATTTAAAAGAAATGATTTTAGACATTTTGAAAGGTGGTAAATAGGTGAAAAGTTATTATTAATTGACAAGCCCCCAGTTTTAATATAATTTAGAAAAAATTTATAAAAACATTATAGGAAATATAAATTGAATATTTATATTCGCATCCTAAGTTATATGCGGCCTTACTGGAAGGCATTTATTTTTGCCTTTGTTTGTATGGTTGTCGTTTCAGCAACTACAGGGCTCACCGCTTGGATTGTACAGCCGGTTCTCGATGATATCTTCATTAAAAAAGATGTTTTTATGCTGAAGCTTCTCCCTTTTGCGGTTGTCGTATTATATTTAGGAAGGGGCATCTTTAGATATCTAGCAAGCTATACGATGAACTCCATCGGCATTGTTGTTGTCATGAAGATAAGAAACGATTTATACAATCATCTCCAAACCCTTTCTCTCAATTTTTTCCACGGGAAAAGAACAGGGGAGCTTATGTCAAGGATCACAAGCGATGTTAGCCTTATTGAGGGTTCAGCATCCAATCTTTTGAGTGACTTTGTCAGAGAGATCTTGAGTATGGCAGGTCTTATTTTTGTTATATTTTATAGGGATTGGGAGCTGGCTATCATTGCTTTGCTGGTTTTTCCTCCCTCACTTTATTTTCTTGTAAAGATTGGCGAAAAGCTGAAAAGATTAAGCCGAAAGAGTCAAGAAAAGATGGCAGATATGGCTTCTGTTCTTCAGGAAAACTTTACCGGCATTCGTGTGATTAAGGCCTTTAATAAAGAGGAATACGAGAGCAGAAGATTTTCTGAAGAGAATTCGAGATTCTTTAATCTTGCTAAAAAGACTGTTAAATATGTTGAAATTTCTTCCCCTTTGATGGAATTTGTAGGGGCCTTTGGATTGGCAATGATCGTATGGTATGGGGGGATGAAGGTCATAAATGACCAGATAAGCCCCGGTTCTTTTTTCTCCTTTATGGCAGCCCTTTTTATGCTTTATGCTCCTGTAAGAAAACTGAGCAGATCAAATAACAAGCTCCAGCAGGCCATAGCCGCTGCCTTAAGGGTCTTCTATATCATAGATACAAAACCGGAGATTGTAGACAAGGATGATGCTGTTGCTCTTCCTTCTCTTTCCAAGAGGATCGAATTTAGAGATGTAGGATTTCGATATGATACAGAACCTGTTTTAAAAGATATAAACCTTAAGATCAATAAAGGAGAGATCATTGCTATTGTTGGAGTAAGTGGTGTAGGTAAAACTACTCTTGTTGATTTGATCCCTAGATTTTATGATGTTACAGGAGGAAGTATAAAGATAGATGATATTGATATCAGGAATGTAGCCTTAAAGTCTTTGAGAGATCAAATTGGGATCGTTACACAGGAAATTTTTCTTTTTAATCATACAGTAAGATACAATATAGCTTATGGCAAACAGGATGCTTCTATGGAAGAAATTATCCAGACTGCCAAGGCTGCCTACGCCCATGACTTTATAATGAAAATGCCTGATCAATACGATACTGTGATTGGAGAAAGAGGGGTAAAACTATCGGGTGGTCAAAGACAAAGAATTGCTATTGCTAGGGCTTTGACCAAAGACCCCCCCATATTAATTCTTGATGAAGCTACTTCTTCTTTAGATACAGAATCAGAACAGATTGTTCAGAAAGCATTGCAAAATCTTATGAAGAATCGTACAACTTTTGTAATTGCCCATAGACTTTCTACTATCGTTAGAGCCGATAGGATTGTTGTTTTAGATGAAGGAACGATCATTGATATTGGAAGTCATGAAGAGCTACTTAAAAGAGGCGGTTTATATCATAAATTACATGAAATGCAGTTTCAGTATACATAGGATATATCTTAAAATTTATGGATATAACAGTTATAATTCCAGCAAGATATTACTCAACGAGATTTCCAGGTAAGCCTTTAGCAAAGCTAAAGGGAAAAACATTGATTCAGCATGTATATGAGAGAACTTTGCAATCGAAATTGACAAAAAAAGTTGTTGTAGCTACAGATGATAAGCGTATTTTAGATGAGGTGAAAAGTTTTGGAGGAGAAGCATATATGACCTCTAAAGACCATTTAACGGGAACTGACAGGATAGCAGAATTGGCCAGAGAAATAGATTCGTCTATAATCGTTAATGTTCAAGGAGACGAACCATTTATTGAATCTGATTCAATCGATATCACCATTAAGCCATTATTGGAGGAAAACTCTCTGGTGATGAGCACTATAAAAGTTAAAATAGAGGATATAAAAGAAATTTTTGATTTTAACGTGGTTAAGGTGGTTACTGATAAAGATGATTTTGCACTATATTTTTCTAGATGGCCTATTCCTTTCTTGAGGGAAAAATGGTGTAATATATTGAATAGTGAAAAAAATAAGGATGTATTATCTCATCCAACTCATCTTTTTAAACATTTAGGACTTTATGCTTATAAAAGAGATTTTTTATTACAGTATACAAAATGGCCTCGAACTCCGTTAGAAAAAATAGAAAACTTAGAACAATTACGAGTTTTAGAAAATGGATATAAGATAAAAGTTGTAGAGGGGAAGTATGATTCTATTGGGATAGATACACCTCAAGATTTGGAAAGATTGGAATGTTCTTAATAGAAAAGAAAAGATAAACTTTTTTAAAATGAGGAAAATATGGCTAAATTTATTTTTGTAACAGGTGGTGTACTTTCTTCATTGGGAAAGGGATTAGCCTCTGCCTCTATAGGTGCTCTTCTCGAAAGCAGGGGGCTAAAAGTGACCCTTATAAAGTTTGATCCGTACATTAATGTAGACCCGGGAACAATGAGCCCTTTTCAGCATGGCGAGGTATATGTAACCGATGATGGTGCTGAGACAGATCTTGATTTAGGTCACTATGAGAGATTTACAAGAGCAAAAATGGGTAAGATAAATAACGTTACCACAGGAAAGGTATATCATTCTGTAATTTCCAAAGAAAGAAGAGGTGATTATTTAGGAGGTACAGTTCAGGTAATTCCCCATATTACTGACGAGATAAAGAGTCATTTTTTAGCATTAGCTAATGGGCTTGATATAATCATCTGCGAAATAGGAGGTACAGTAGGCGATATTGAAGGACTCCCTTTTTTAGAGGCAATAAGGCAGTTCCGAACAGACATGGGTAGAGAAAATGTAATCTATATACATCTAACCTTAGTTCCGTATATAAAGACATCATTTGAGTTAAAAACAAAACCAACTCAACATAGTGTAAAGGAGTTATTACAAATAGGTATTCAACCAGACATCATCCTTTGTAGAACGGATAGACTTTTGGCAAAAGAGATAAAATCAAAAATTGCTTTATTTTGTAATGTTCCTGAAGAGGCGGTAATAACTGCTAAAGATGTAGAATGTATATATGAAGTTCCCCTTATATATAAACAGGAAGGACTAGACAATATTATTTCTAAGTTATTGAATCTTCAAACAAGAGAACCTGATTTAAATGAATGGGAAGAGATTGTAAGAAAGATAAAAAATCCCAAATCATCAGTTAAAATAGCTCTCGTTGGTAAATATATTGGTCTCAAGGATTCCTATAAGAGTCTTTTTGAAGCCTTAGTCCATGGGGGAATAGCGAATAATCTTAAGGTTGATGTGGAGTGGGTTGATTCAGAAGAGATAGAGGTAAAAGGAGCTGAGGATTTGCTGTCAAAAACAGATGGAATTCTTATTCCAGGTGGCTTTGGAAATAGAGGGATTGAGGGAAAGATATCCGCAGTTAAATTTGCGAGAGAAAATCGTATACCTTTTTTTGGAATTTGCTTGGGGATGCAATGTGCTGTAATTGAGTTTGCCAGAAATAAGTGCAAATTAGAAAATTCAAACAGCACTGAATTTGATCCAGACACACCTTACCCAGTGATAGATTATCTTCCAGGGCAAAAGGAAATCAAGGACAAAGGAGGAAGTATGAGACTTGGAGCTTATCCATGTGTCTTAGAAGAGGAATCATTGGCTCACAGGGCTTATGGAACAGAATCTATTTCGGAACGTCACAGACACAGATATGAGGTTAATAATAAATATAGGGAGATTTTTGAAAAGAATGGGCTAAAGGTAAGCGGTATTTCCCCTGATGGGAGTCTAGTTGAAATAATAGAATTGAATGACCATCCGTGGTTTTTGGGAGGACAGTTTCATCCTGAATTTAAATCATCTCCCAGACAACCCCATCCTCTTTTTAAAGATTTTATTAGAGCAGCCTTTCAACTTAAGACAAGTGATGAGGAAAAGGTATCAATAAAAGAAAAGTGAATTTAGAAAGTCGTGACAAAAAAAATCATGGTTAAAGAGATTAATATCTCAGGAGTACGGATTGGAGGTAAAGGAAATCCTATGGTTCTCATTGCAGGACCATGCGTTATCGAAAATGAGGATGAGATCCTTTTTTCTGCCGAAAGATTAAAGCAGATAGCTGAGAATGTTAACATACCGTTAATATTTAAATCCTCTTATGACAAAGCTAATCGGAGTTCGATTAGCTCTTTCAGAGGACCTGGTATTGAAAAAGGTCTAAAGATCTTAAGAAAGGTAAAAGAAGAGTTTAGGATTCCTATCTTATCAGACGTTCATGATAAGGAGGAGATAAAAGAAGCTGCAGAAGTTCTTGATATTATTCAAATCCCAGCATTTTTATGTCGACAAACAGACCTTGTTCTCTCTGCTGCGTCTTCAAAGAGGGTCATAAATGTAAAGAAAGCCCAGTTTCTCGCTCCTTGGGATGTTAAAAATATAATAGAAAAGATAGAATCTGTAGGTAACACCAATATCATCTTGACTGAAAGGGGATTTTCATTTGGATACAATAACCTCGTTTCTGATATGAGGTCTATTGTAATAATGCGCGACCTTGGTTATCCTGTAGCCTTTGACGTGTCCCATAGCCTTCAGCTCCCAGGAGGGCTTGGAAAATCATCAGGTGGACAGAGAGAATTTATACCATATTTAACGAGAGCTGCGGTTGCTACGGGTTGTGATGCTATTTTTATGGAGATACACAGAGAACCTGAGAGGGCATTGTGTGATGGGCCCAACATGATAAAGTTAGACGATTTACCCCCTTTGCTGACTCAGATTAAGATGATTGATGAAATTGTAAAAAGCAGTGACTAATTAAAACTATTAAGTCTTCTCATCCTCTTTTTTCTTATATAGATCCTTAAAGGGCTTAAAGATATCTATAGGTATCGGAAAAAGAGTTACTGAATTATTCTCAGTCGCAATCTCACTCAAAGTCTGTAAGTACCTTAACTGCAAAGCGATAGGGTGTTTTTCTATAACAGCAGCAGCCTGTACCATCTTATCAGCTGCCTGGTATTCTCCTTCTGCATTGATAACTTTGGCCCTTCTTTCTCTCTCTGCCTCTGCCTGCTTGGCGATTGCCCTTTGCATCTCTTGGGGAAGGTCCACATGTTTTATTTCTACATTGGTTACCTTAATTCCCCATGGGTCTGTATGTTTATCAAGGATGGATTGTAATTTGCTATTTATATTTTCTCTCTCAGATAAGAGTCCATCCAGTTCTACCTGTCCCAGCACACTTCTAAGGGTGGTTTGGGCCAATTGAGAGGTTGCGTAGATATAGTCTTCTACCTCAATCACTGCTTTTTCAGTGGACATGACCCTGAAATAAACAACAGCATTTACCTTTACTGATACATTATCCTTTGTAATGATATCTTGGGGAGGGACATCCATGACTATCAATCTGAGACTGACTTTTACCATTCTATCAATGATGGGCCACACAATGATTAATCCGGGTCCCTTTGGTTTGTAGTATCTTCCCAGTCTAAATATAACCCCTCTTTCATATTCTCTAAGCACCCTTAGAGAACTCAGTATTAACATGAAAAGGAATAAAAGGATTATTGGGAGACTAAAAAAAAGTTCCATTTACTCTTCCTCCTTAGATTTTGTGATAAATAATTTTAAACCCTCAACCTTAACAACTTTTATCTTTTCTCCTTTTTTTAGGGGCATATCGCTTATGGCATCCCATATCTCCGCATGAATAAAGACCTTGCCTCCTTTCTCTATATCCTCCTGAGCAATTCCAACTTCTCCTACAAGCCCTTCTGTTCCTGTTACTGCCTTTTTTTGATGTGTTCTGATGACAGCCCCAAAAAGGAAGAAGAAGAATGCTGCAGTAGCCAATGTCGTTGGAATAATGATCTTTAAGGATATTCTCAGAAAAGGGTAGGGTGAATCAATGAGCATAATGGAACCAATCACCATAGAAACGACTCCTCCCATGGTCAGCGCTCCATAGCTTACAACCTTAATCTCAAGCAGAAACATAACAATAGCAAGAATAATGAGTAGTAATCCAGCATAATTTATGGGTAACAACTGGAGGGCATAACCGCCTAAAATAAGGGCTATGGCTCCTATAAGTCCCGGGAAGACTACACCAGGATTTGATAATTCGAAAAACAGACCATAAAACCCAAGAATGATTAATAGAAAAGCTATGTTTGGGTCGGATATTACTGCGAGTATCTTTTGATGCCATTCCATTTCAAAATATTCAATCTTTACATCTTTCGTATTGATCGTGTAGATCTTTGAATCTATAGTAACCTTTTTCTTGTCTATTTTTTTTACTAATTCAGAGAGATCATTAGCTATGAGATCGATAACGCCTTTTTTCAATGCCTCGGTTTCAGAGATTGAAACACTTTTTCTAACAGCCTCCTCAGCCCATTTAGAATTTCGTCCCCTCTTTTCAGCGATTGACTTGATGTAAGCTACGGCATCATTATGAATCTTCTTTTTCATCTCTTCATCAATCTTGCCTGCACCAAGGGCAACAGGGGTAGCCGCACCCATATTTGTTCCGGGAGCCATTGCAGCGATATGAGCAGCAAGGGTAATATATGTACCTGCTGATGCTGCTCTGGAGCCGCTTGGAGCAACATATACTATAATAGGAATTTTAGAATTGAGGATTTTTTTAATTATGATCCTCATGGATTTATCTAAACCTCCAGGGGTATCCATTTGGATAATAAGGGCAACGGAATTTCTGCTAGAGGCTTTATCGATCCCATCCGTTATATATTCTGCAGTGATAGGATTGATAACTCCTTCAACCTTGAGGACATTAATTTCATTTTGCGCGTATAAAAAAGAGGGTGGAAGAATTATAATAAAAGTTAAAAGAGTAATTATTTTAGATTTCATATTTAAACTTTAGATATCATTTAATAAAATCTTATTAAAATATACCACAATAAAATAAATTTTACAACTTGTTATCTTTTGGAAAGTTACTAAATTTTTTGACCAAAAAATTTAGAGTTCGGATACTTAAAAACTTTATTTCTTATTGAAATGATTAAAACTCGTTCTTCTTATTCATAAGTTTTCTTCTTTTTCCCTTGCTTCTTCCTGAGAATCTAAAGAGTTTAAACTAAAACTTTTGATACTAATTTTGGAAAATGACTAAGCATTTATTTTTACTATATATTTTTGAAAGATACCTTCTACAAATACCTCTTGACAATTGAGGCTAATTATATTATAAAAATAAGTAATTATAAGAACTTAGCGACTCCTTAAAGGAGGAAATAGTATGTCAGATAAAGATCAACCTACCGATCTTACAAATCCCCAACAATCTAAAGATACTTCAGAACAAGAGCTTTCTGAGTTAAAAGAATTAGTAAAAGATGCATCTCAGGAGAGAAAAAATCTTAAGACACTCATAGAATATGTTGAGGGCAAATCCAAAGAGATTTTAGAAAAAAGAGACACGATTGAGGGTATAGATGAAAAGGTATCACGTTTCAGTGCCATACTAGAAACGTTGGAGAGAAAAAGTAAAGATTTCTCTTGGATGGAAGAGAGGTTAAAAGAAACAGAAAAAACGACCAAAACATTAGAGAAAGTTTTCGAAGAGACTAAGAGACAAATCGATCGCCTTAATATACTTTCAGAACATGTAAATTCAAAGATACAAGATTTATCCCTTCAGCGAGGGGTGGTAGAGAAGGCTAATGAAGATGCTGGAAAGCTCAATGTACTCTTATGGGATATGGAATCAAAGATGAGAAAGTTATCTGAAGAGAACAAATTAATCAAGAAGACGGATAGGAGTATTGTCAAATTAGAAGGGATGTTAGAAGAGACTTCAGCCAAGGCAAAGATGTTTGAAGATTTTAAGTTATTAATGAAGGAAGCCTCTGGAAAGATTACTAATCTTCAGGCTCTTACAGGTGATCTGGATAGTAAAATATTAAGAATTTCTAGGGAAAAAGAAGTGATAGGTAACTTAACTGCCGATACAGAAAGACTGCAGTCTATGTTAGATAATATGCAGGTAAGTATAGACCAGTTGATAAAACAGGATATTACAGTTGAAGATACAAGAAAAGAGATTGGAAATATGACTCCAATGTTGGAAGATCTGAAGGTTGAAATTAAAACTGTATTGGAGAAGACAGGTCTTATAAAGAAAGTGAATGAACGTTTAAATGAGTTAGAATCCGTTAATGAGAAATTAGAAATGGATATTGTTCAAATTATTGAAGAGAAGAAAGATGTGGATAATATAGGAACAAGGGTAGATCAATTAAAGTCTCTATTAAAAGATGATATTGAGGTGAAGGTTGAAGAGTTGAAAGAAGAAATTCAGATTGCTGATATTCTTAAAGAAAGGATCTCTGGATTTCATGACTTAGCTGAGGATATACAAGGCAAGATTGATAGATTTAATGAGGAGATGAAGATCGCTGATGAGATTGAAGAAAGATTAGCTCAGTTAAGGAATCTCTTTGATGAAACAAAAGAACAACTCGAAAACATATCGAGCGGAAGACAATTAGTAGAAGAAGTGAATAAAAAGATCAGTGACTTAAATAACATGGTATTAAATCTCGATATAAAGTTGGAGAGCCAGCTCCAAAGAAAATCTGCATTAGAAAAGATGGAAAAAAGGCTAGATGGTTTAGACTTTTTTATGGAAGAAGCAAATTTAAAGGCAGATCGAACAGCCAAAAAGTTGGAATTTATTGAAAAGATAGAAAAGAGAATTGAAAATTTAAGCCCGATTTTAGAAGACATAGAAGGGAAGATCCTTGATCTTACTAAAGAAAAGGCAGCGGTTGATGCACAGGAGAAAAGAATAAACCAGTTTACTTCTCAGATGTCAACTCTCACTGACGAAATCAATAAAAAACTTGAAGAAATTCAAGCAGGAAAAGAAGATTTCATAAAACTGCATGAAATAAAAGATAGTTTAGATACAACTTTGGATGATCTGAGGAATAAGTCAGATGAGATTGCAAAAAAAGAGGAAATGGTGATAAAGGTCGAGAATAAGATATCAGCTCTAGATAATATTGCCGAAGACATAGAAAAAAGAATTGAGACTTTAAAGGAAGAAGAAGAGTTCGTAATTAAAACTGAAAAGAGGGTAAGTACTTTAGATTCAATATCTAAGAATGTTGAGAAGAGGATGGCTGAAATACAAAAAGAGAAAGAGACCATTGTGAATACACAAGAAAGTGTTGCGACTCTTCAATCATTAATCCAAGATATAAAGGCACAAATGAAGAGGATTACAAAAGAAAATGAAAACTTAGAAGGAATTGGAGACCAGGTAGATAAACTTTCCTCAATAATGAATGAGGTTGAAAATAGAATTGGTTTCTTAAATCAAAAAATTAAAATAATTGATGAAGCAGAGCTGAGAATAGACAATTTAAGTCTCTTAATGGAAGATGTAAAGGTAAAGACAACAAATCTTCAGAAGGAGGAAAAACTGATTAATATGGCTAGCGAACAATCTGCAAGGCTTAGGTTTCTCCTTGGAGAAGTTGAGAAAAAGATAGAGGAATATTCTAATATGAAAGGTTCAAAGTCCTGATTGAGAAGAAAGGAGTGATTTTGTAACTTATCATTTCTTAAGTAATTAATTTCTCGGGGTACGATATATGTTTTTTAAAAAAAGAAAAAAGGTATATGCCTTTTGGATATCAGAGACTCCGAGGATTAGAAAAAGAAAAGTCCTGTGTCTCTATATTCCTTTATCAATTTCTGGTATTTTGTCAATATTTCTTATTACGGCCTTCCTTTTTTATTTTATTTTTAAGATCCCAAGTATTGAAGATTTTCAAAGCTACAAACTTCCTCTCGCTTCAAAAGTATATTCTGATGACGGAGAATTAATCGGAGAATTTTTTCTCGAAAAGAGGATTTTCGTACCGCTATCAAAAGTCCCCAGACATTTCAAAGAGGCAATCATTTCTGTTGAAGATACACGTTTTTATAGTCATAGAGGAATTGACCTTTTAGGGATATTAAGAGCCTTTTACTCAAATATTAAAGCGGGTGAGGTTGTTGAGGGAGGAAGCACTATAACGCAACAATTAGTAAGATCATTATTTTTTAATAGAGAAAAGAAATTATCTAGAAAGATTAAAGAGATATTGCTTGCCATTAAGTTAGAAAGAAAGATATCAAAAGATAAGATATTAGAACTGTATCTTAATCAGATATATTTTGGTCATGGGGCTTATGGTATTGAAGCTGCGTCTCAGGCTTATTTTGGAAAATCTGTAGATGAAATAGATTTACAAGAAAGTGCTCTGTTAGCAGGGCTGCCTCAGGCCCCAAGCGCCTATTCTCCATTTATTAATCCCAAAAAGGCTTTTAAAAGAAGAAACCATGTATTGAAAAGAATGATGATGGAAAAAAAGATTTCATCCTCAGACTTCAAAATTACAGAAAAAAGCCCTCTTGGACTTAATGTTCGTAATGAGAGAAAAGTAGGCAATTATTTCATTGAATATGTGAGACAGCAGTTGGAGGAAAAATATAAAAATTCTCTGCTTTATAAGGGGGGGTTGCATATATATACAACATTAAATAAAGAAATGCAAGAAAATGCAGAAGATGCTTTAAGAGAAGGCTTATTAAAATTGGATAAAAGACAAAGAATGTTAAACATTGTGAATGGAGATAATTCTGTTCCAGAAGCAGAAGGTTCATTACTAGCCTGTGAACCTAAAACAGGATATATCAAGGCGTTGGTGGGAGGATTTGATTTCAATAGAAGTAAATTTAATAGAGCTATTCAGGCTAAGAGACAACCTGGATCAGCCTTCAAACCAATACTCTATCTTGCAGCTTTAGATAACGGTTTTACCCCTGCTGATATTATAATCGATTCTCCTATTGTACATGTTAATTTAGATACACAAAGAAACTGGAAGCCAAATAATTATAATAGGATGTTTTCAGGCAAGACAACTCTAAGAAATGCATTAGCTTTTTCCAGAAATGTGATTTCAGTTAAATTATTAGAAAGGGTCGGGATTGATAGAGTTATAGAATATGCAAAAATTTTGGGTATTAAAAGCCCATTAACAAGAAACCTTTCTCTTGCTTTAGGCACATCGGAAGTTTCTTTATTGGAGCTAACCTCGTCTTTTGGGGTTTTTGCTAGTGGTGGCTTTAAGGCGGAACCTATTCCAATAAAGTATATTTTGGATAGGGATGGAAAAATCCTCGATGTTTTTGAGATTAAAAAGAAGAGAGTTATTAGCGAAGAAACGGCCTATCTTATGACAAGTATGTTAGAGGAGGTAGTTAAAAACGGTACAGGTAGAAATGCCAGATCAATTAAAAGACCCATAGCAGGGAAAACAGGAACGACTGATAATTTTATGGATTCTTGGTTTATAGGTTTTACTCCAAATTTAGTAGCTGGTGTTTGGGTTGGTTTTGATGAGCCAAGAAGTCTTGGACCTCAAGAAACTGGTTCAAAAACAGCCTTGCCCATTTTTGTGAAATTTATGAAAAAATCTTTAAAAGATGTCCCAATACAAAATTTTTCTCCTCCCAATGACGTCACTTTTGTTAAGATAGATAAAGAAACAGGACAATTGGCAACCAAGGATTGTCCTACTAAAAATGTTATATTTGAGGTGTTTAAAAAAGGAACAGAACCAACAAGGTATTGTGATATTCACAGTAAGAGCAAAGGTAATTTTTTACAAACTGATTTCATTAGAATAACTGACCAATCTTTATCAGATAGCATCCACTAGCTTAATCTTCTTCGCTACCCAAATGATTTGAATCTTTTCTACCTTCTTTATCGTGTTTGGTCTGAGATTCAGAAGTAATAAGAAGGTCAATTTTCCTCTCGATTTTTTCAATGCTTTTTAGGCATTTTTTGATTTCTCTTTGTTCTAATATTATTTCTTTAATAAGTCTTTTAATACCAAATATAGAGAAGGGCAGAATAGTCCATACTATAAAAGATAGTATACAAATAAGAAGGATAAAAATTAAAAGACCGCCCAAAATATGACCTATGCCACCCAAATCAATTAAATCAATAGTATTTCCCATAAGTCCTCCTTCTTAAATTACAAAATTATAAGTCAAAAAATTGTCAAGAAAAACAATTTTTTGACTTAAACAAAAGTTTTTTCTAAATAAAAAATACTATCAATAATTCTTAATAATTGTTTTATTTCTCAAAAATGCTTTTTAAATTACATTCATCTTTTTCTGGCACAGAATTTGCGTATTTACCTTTTTAGTAAAAAGATTAATTACTATTAGTTTAGTAAAAAAGGCTTAATGGGTCAATAAAATAAGAAATAGCCGGGCAATTAATTCCTTTAGTGAATAAGTAAATATTTCCTAATTCAAAAATATTAAAAAGGAATCTGTAATGTTTGAAGAAGATTCAAGGGAAGAATTTAAGGATCTTATAGAAGCAGTTACAGAAGCAATTAAAAGCTCAGAGAAGGTAAAAGAAATACTTTATAAACTTTATCAAGAAAAAACGATTTCTCCAAAAGCTATTTTGGCTTTATTTCTTAAAATGCACGTAAGTTTTTTGGAAAACGAGGTAAATCAAGAAAGAATAAAAGAGAATGATGGGAGTATCGATGATATTAAAGTTTCACCCTACCCAAAAACTATTGATGGGAGGTTGATGAGTCCTAGAGAAGCGGCATTTGAGGATTATTGTAGAGAGAAATTTGATGAAAAAAAATGGCTCAAACAATTAGGTATCAAGTTTGAAAATTAAAAATTCCTTCCATGATATAATTATTAAACCATTTTTAGATAAAAATTAATCCTGTTTTATATTCCCAGATCTGTTATCTATTTGAATAAATTCCACAGTCATATAATTACCCTTTAACGATAAAAGACCTATATATCTAAAGGGTCAATGAGGCTTTTAGAATAATTATCTATTCTTAAAAATCAATTTTTACTTGAAATGTATTGAGTGAGATGTTAGATTACAAAAAACATATCAAATTCTTCCATAAACTTAAAGAGGTGGGAAACTATTTCTTTATCTTTAACTTTTTTAAAAGATATTATCTTTTTTTAAAAATTATCTATAAATGAGGTGTTGTTATGACTAACCTAAAACAACAAATGTATAAAGAATTTGCCCAAGAAGGTATCAATCAACTTATAGAAGAATATAAAAGGAAATATAAACCTAAGAAAGAAGATAGATTTAATTATAATGGTATCACTTATGAAATTGGGCCAATAAAAATAACAGATGGTATAGAATTTGAGATTAGTTCAAAGATTCCTCAAGAAGAACTGTCAAAGAAAGCTACTTTAACTACCTATTTCAGAGAGGTGAAGAAAATAATCTCGAACGCAGAGAAAAAACCTTATTCTATAGATAAAGAAAATATCATTCGAGAAATAAGTGAGGATGAAAAAAAAGAAAGAGACTATGTAAAGCTGAGATACGTTTATTTGGACAACGAATTATATAACAATGAAGAAATATTAAAAAGGTCTGAGGAAATAATAAAGAACCCACAAAAACATAAAATTCCAGAAATCTATGGTATTAACACTTTAGCTGGTAAGTTAGTTGTATTATCTATAAGAGATGCAATTTATAAAAAAGCCAAAGAAAATATGAATGATTTAATCAGTGCAAATGAGCAAGTAAGAAAGAAATTTAAAAAAGATGGCAAGTAGATTTATAAAAGAAAAGGAGAATAAAATTAATAATGTATTTAAAGAAAGAAGAAAGTTTCAAAGAATAAATGCACCTCTAAGCGTTGAATTTGTAGTTAAGAGTAAGTCCTCTAAAGATGGTAATGAAAAAGCATCAGGTATTTTCATGGGAAAAATTGGGGATTTAAGCGAAGGAGGGCTTTCTTTAAATACAACAACCTTACAATATATGAACAGAGAAGATATCTTTGAAGATATCTCAAATTTTCTTAATACAGATGTTTTAATTAACAGTAAAATTTCTATAAAAATTCCTATATTGAATAAGGAAATAGATGGAGAAATTAAAAGAGCTGAATGTATACCTATAAAAAATAAACCTTATAATTTTATAACAATTGGTGTTGCTTTTGAAAAATTAGAGAAAGTTGATTTTGAGTTTCTAAAAAGATATATTTTACCAAAACAGAAAAAAGAATAAATAAGTCTTTATTTAGATAGAAGGGAAATTTAATTCAATCATTATTCTAATGATTCTAATATCATCTTTTCGGCAATTTTTTTTGAGTCAGTTTGGTAGGTTCCTTTTTTAATAGCCTGTTTAAGTTCCCTAATCTTTTCTTCTCTGATATCAGGGGTCTCCTTTAAAATCTCAGTTATTTTATGGAGATTTTTTGCTTTAGAGGATAAATGAACACTATCAGTCGAAGCAGACTTGGAGTGATTAATATCCGTTTTCCCAAGTTTGTTCTTGTCCTTAGTACGTTGAATATTTTTTAATATTTCGCTATTTATACCTGATTTATCATTATGAATCTTCATTGAAAAGCCTCTCTTTCTCCCTTTAAGATTTTCTAACTTTTAATCGGTAAAATATATTAAATTTAGAATATTTTTTATAAGTATCTTATTCTCAAGATAAAATTTGTTATACCGATAATGTTTAAAACTGCTTTTGTTATAATAGTTTTTTAAATATACATCTTTATTTTTATAAAGTCAAATTTTGCAAAATATATGCCAGTGGTTTTATTTAAAAGATAACTTTGATAACCTATTAATTTTATGGTAGTTACAGATGAATAAAGTTTTAAATTGGAAAGAGAAAGTGACAATAAGTTGACACGAATTGAATGAAATAAAAAATTATGTTAAAATAATATTGCTAAATCATTAAAATACTTACAGATATAAAGAGATTACCAATGATACATAACACTGTTTTAATTATAGATAATAATGACGATAATATAAAATATATAAAAGACAATTTATCTGCTTCAGGCTATAAACCGATTATTGCAGATAAAAGAGATGGGATTATAGAAAGTATATTAGATCTAAGACCTGATCTCGTTATTTTAAATGATGAGATTCTAAAAAATAAATTTGAGAAATTCTGTAATGACTTTAAATCCAATTCTGACCTGAAGTATACTCCCATAATTTTTATCTCTTTTAAAAAGGATATTGAAAAACTCAAAATTATCTCTAATGAGTTAGTATTTGACTATGTTCTTCGCCCTTTTGATTTTGAAGAACTGAATAGCAAAATACAGATATTTTTAAGAATAAAAGCCCTTCAAACCGAGGTTGATTCAAAAATTAAATCATTAGCACATAATTTGTCTTTATCACATGATTTAGCTGAGTTTACTAATAAAATAAATTCTTTAAATTTAGATGATATCGTTAAGACGGTTAAGGAAAGGATTCCTTCCTTAATAAATGTAAAATATTTTACGTTATATACGTATGATGAAAAAGAGGATAATTTAAAAGTATTAGTTCATAACTATAAGAGATTGAAGAAAAATGAAAAAATTATTTGTCACGCATCAAAGAATAAGATTATAACCCCTTTTCTCTTAAATAAAGATAAGTTATTAAGGAAGAAAAAATTATTAATTATTCCTCTATATTTGGAAAGAAGACTCTTAGGAGTTTTAAATCTAAAAGAGCCACTTGAAGGTCAATTTGATGAGGAGGATATAGATAAAGCTAATAGGATTTCACAGCAACTAGCAAGTGCTATTAGAAACTGTCAGAAGTATAAAAGAATAGAGAATTTATCTATTACTGATGAATTAACAGGACTTTATAACTATAGATACTTTCAGGAAAGATTATCTGAGGAGTTTAAAAGGGTCAAGAGATCTGAACGGCCGTTTTCTATCATATTAATAGATATAGATCATTTTAAAAATATTAACGATACTTACGGACATAAACAAGGAGACAAGGTACTGAGGGAGATTGCTGAGATAATCAAATTTGGTTTGCGGGATTTTGATATTGCCGCCAGATATGGAGGAGAGGAATTTGCATTACTTCTGCCAGATACTGATTTATTAGAATCTGTTATCGTTGCTGAAAGAACGAGGAAAAGAATTCAGAATCATGGTTTTTCAAAAAATGATATTCACTTTAAAGTTACGATAAGTCTAGGCGTAACGACTTATCATTATGGAGATAAAATAAATCAAGATCGACTGCTAGAAGAGGCTGATAGGCTTCTATACAAGGCTAAAAAAAGTGGGAGAAATCGAGTGTGTCATCCGAAATTAATCAGTGAAAGGCCAAGGAGGAAGACAGAGGTTACAAAAGAAGAAAAAAGAGAACTGTTTTGATTTATAATCATTGATCTCCTTTATATTTTTTAAAATTTTCAAATCATTTCACCTTCTAAAATTATAATGATTCCTTACACCTGAATAGCAAGTTTTTGATTGCAATATTGACAATTATTATTATTAAGATAGGTCTTACTTGTAAATCCAAATCGCTTTATGACTATTTTATTACAATGAGGACAGAATGTATTTTCAAATTCATTTCCAGGAACATTGCCAGCATAAATATACCGAAGACCTTTGGATTTTCCAATTTCTATAGCTTTATAAATGGTATCAACAGGTGTAGGACTGAGATGAAGCAACTTATATGAAGGATGAAATCTAGAGATGTGCCAAGGGATATCCCTGCTCATTTTACTAATAAAAGTGGCAATATCTCTTAACTCTTCTTCGCTATCATTACTACCAGGGATAATGAGTGTGGTAATTTCTATAAATATCCCTTGATGAAAACACCACTCAATGCAATCCAATACAGGTTTTAAGCTTCCCTTTGTTATTTTTTTGTAAAAATCTTCTCGAAAAGATTTGAGGTCTATATTTGCAGCATCTAAATAAGGCCTTATCGTTTCCAATGCTTCTCTTGTTATATAGCCATTGGTCACAAAGATATTTTTGATGCCTTTTTTATTTGCAAGGATTGCCGTATCATATGCATATTCAAAAAAGATGGTTGGCTCCGTATAAGTATAAGCGATGCTTTGACATCTTTCCGTTTCTGCGCCTTTTACCAGTTCCTCTGGAGGCATGTCACGACCAATGATTCTAAAGTATTTTTCAGAACCTACTTGGGATATTTCAGCATTTTGACAATTGAGACATCTGAGGTTGCATCCAACCGTAGCAACAGAAAAGGCCCTGCTCTTTGGATAAAAATGAAATAATGGTTTTTTTTCAATAGGGTCTACATGAACGGCTACTGCCTTTCCATATACCAATGAGTACAAGATTCCATTTTGATTTTCTCTAACACCACAAAATCCTCTTTTGCCTTGAACAATCTTACAATAATGAGGACAGAGATAGCATCTAACCGTTTTATCACCTATATTCTCATAGAACATTGCTTCTTTCATATTTTTATCACTCTTTCAATTCTATTGTTTAGAAAAAAATTATAATTTTTAATTGTATAAAGAGACAAAACTATTGTCAAAGAGAAATTGTCTTCAAGAGGATCTATAGAAACATCGGAGAATTCGAAAATTAATGAAGACTAAGGACAGATAAGCTAAGGTAAATATATGGATTGAGATCTAAAAATTATTAAGATAAATGGATTAATTTTTTTTGAGATTAAAAAGGGAGAGTAATTTGAAAACAATATTATTCTTTTTAAATTCAGGATTCGTTTCGATATCCAGCATTTTAATGTTTCCTTGATAGCTTACAATATTTGGATTTATGGTGATATTTGCCAGTTTTCGTGTTACGTTTTTTATTTTTTGGGATTCTTTCTGGATTACCTTAAGTTTATTAACTATCTTTTTGTTAAGATCATTTTCTTTTTGCAACAGAAGTTCTAAATTTAGCAAGACTACCATTAAAGGCGTATTGATTTCATGATTGATTGTTGCAGCAATCTGAGTTATTGCATCAAACCTTTCTTTTTCAATTGATTCTTTATCCTGTTTTAAGAAATTTTCTTTCAATAGCAATCACCCTCTACTAAAATTTCTGGACTAAATAAAAAAAATTTTTAAACTTTTTTGATCCTTCCACCTATTAATAATTT
Organism: Nitrospinota bacterium; assembly: GCA_035528715.1. Taxonomy (NCBI): domain Bacteria; kingdom Pseudomonadati; phylum Nitrospinota; species Nitrospinota bacterium. The sequence continues at coordinate 39,343 of DATKYB010000074.1, forward strand.
ATTTATTTCTTCTTTATTGAATCTCCATTGCTTTCCTATTTTGTATCCTGGTATTTTGCCTTCTTTTGCATATTTATAAACAGTTACTTCATTCAATTTAAGATAATCAGCGAGTTCTTGAGCAGTTATTATTTCCATAACTCTATTTTTTTATTCTGAAGAAGTACAATAGAATTTAAATTTCTCAATATAAACTCTTTTAAGTAAATTTGAGCAATATTCATACCAATTGAGTCAAATTAATATAAAATGAGTGAGAAAGTGATATTAATCAATTAATTTATAAAGAGTTAATGAAATGATAATAATTCTGATAAAAGTAATAAAAAATTTTATAATTGTCAAAATATTGTCACAATTTGTCAGATAACTGTCAGTATTTAGAGCAAAAATCAGTCTAAATCATACTTTTTAATTTTTGGGGAAGGTTAATTTTTGTGATTGACAAAATTCTTAAAGGAGGGTTGTTTATTATAAATTTATTTAGATTTTCATCTGTAAACTTTATATATCCGTTTAATCTTTTTACCATCTTTAAAATAATCTATAAATTTTAAATTTCCATTTTCTTGGTACATCTTAAATGGACCATCTAATTTTCCATCTCTATAGCTCATCTCTGCCCTTAAATTTCCGTTCCAGTAATATACCTTGTGTATACCATCAGGCTTACCATTTTTGTAAATTTTCTCTACGCCTAATGTTCCGTTTTCATTATATATTACTTCTGTAGCTACTCCTTTAATTTTGTCGTAGTTAATTATTTTAATTAATTTTCCATTCTTATAATATTTTTTTATGGTAGCTTTATATTTTAAACCAAAAACAGACGCTTTAGTCCTGTAAAAAAAATTTTTAATTACCCTCATTAATCTACGATTTTTATTGATTCTTTCAACCGCAAGGCTAAAGGATAATTCAGCGGGAGACATCTGTTAATTTCTTTTTATATATCTGATATAATTAACTTTATTAAGATCTTTTTAGTGTACACACATTGGATAAAATATAATAAGCAAAAATAAAAATGACAAATAAAATCTTCTTTTTTTGTATGATTTTTATAAAAATTAAGATTTATAAATTTGGCTGGATAAAAGAAGTGAAATATTTTTTAGAGGCTATACTAAGAAGGGTATATATAGTCTAAATCTTTTATAAAATTAGTTAAAGTCGGAGAAAGAGAATTCAACTACTGCTTACAGGCAGTTTTATGGTAAAGGTTGTTCCTTTCTTTTCTTTGCTCTTAACCAAAATATCCCCATTATGAGCCTTGATAATCCCATAAGAAATAGAAAGACCCAATCCCGTCCCCTTCTCCCTCTTCTTCGTGCTAAAAAAGGGCTCAAAGATCTTGTCCCTTATCTCCTCAGGGATGCCTAAACCTGTATCACTGACATTAATATGGACCACCCCATTATCCTCCCCTGTCTGAATCCTTATTTCACCACCCTCTTGCATCGCATCCTGGGCATTTAAGATGAGATTTAATAAAACCTGATGCATCTGCTGGGAAGAAACCATCACCTTCGGCAGGTCAGATGAAAACTCCTCCACCACCTTTATATTACTCAGAGAAAGCTGGTTCTTTGTTAGAGATAGGGTCTTCTTTACAATACTGTTGATATCCTCTAAACTCCTTGCCTCTGTTTCAGGACGATGAAAGGCTAAGAGCTGTTTGACGATCTTGGCAATCCTGTTGATTCCCTCCTGGGTTAATCCCAAAAGCTCCCTGCTCTTC
>DATKYB010000075.1 GCA_035528715.1 Nitrospinota bacterium
TCACAAAATAATGATATACTAAAAAAAATGAAGATAGGTGATAAGCATGGCCAGAAAAACAAGAATTCATTACGAAGGCGCACTTTATCATGTCATCGTTCGGGGAAATAATCGTACATCTATATTTGAGAACAAGGAAAATAAAGAAGAATATAAAAAAATAATATTAAAATATAAGAAAAGATATCACTTCAAATTATACGCCTATTGCATCATGGATAATCATGCTCATCTGTTAATAGAGGTTGAGGATATTCCTTTATCAAAGATCATGCAAGGTATCCAACAAGTCTTTACCCAGTATTACAATAGAACAAATAGAGCTACCGGCCATGTATTTGAACAAAGATATAAGTCCTTTCTATGTGACAAAGAGGCCTATTTGCTTTCATTAATCCGATACATTCATCAAAACCCGGTCCGCTCAAACTTTAAAAATGGTATCAACTACCCATGGAGTAGTCACCAGGAGTATATCGGCAATTCAGAACTTATCGATGTAAATTTTCCGCTCAGTTTATTTGCCTACCCTAAGAACGAAGCCATTAAGAGATATCTAACTTTTATGGATGAAGTTGAAGCGAGAGAAATTAAATCAATGATCAAAGAAGAAAAAATAGAAGTGGTAAAAAATATAGAAGAGAGCCATAAGATAGCCAAGGGAGCATTAATTAAAATCATCGAAGAAGTCACTGCAATAAAAATGGATAGAATAAAAGGAAATACAAAAGACAAAAGAAGGTCAGATGTAAGAAAACTCTATATTAAAAGCCTTAAAAAATATACAGATCTACCGAATAAAGAGATAGCCGATTTGCTTGAAATCGGAAGTCCAACGGTAACCAATGTGTTAAGAGGAAGATATAAGGAGAATGACTTCATGATCAAATCGGGCATGGAGATTGATAAAAATGTGAAGTTGTGAAGCCTGAACTTCCCATCTGAAAAATCAAGATAATTTTAAACTTTTTTATGCTGCTTTCTTTAATTCTTTTTTAATAACATAATCTCTATCTTCTGTTAACATTCTATAGATGACTTTAATTAATTGCCGGGCCAGGCAGCGAAGAGTATGATTATGACTTTTCCCCTCTGCCCGTTTTTTCAGATAGTAAGCCCTGCACTGAAGACTAAGACGGATACTACCTCCGGCCATGGTAATTAAAGTCTGTTTGCATATTTTATTGGCCTTATACACTGCTTTGGCTTTGGTCACCTTTCCTGAATTATTATCTACACAGGCGATTCCACAGTAGACAGCCAACTGTTTCTCAGCAGGGAAGCGCTTGATATCTCCAATCTCTCCGATAAATCTACTGGCCAGTTTGGTAGCCACTCCGGGAATGGTCTTTAGATGTATAACACCTTTACTCTTTTCTCCTATTTCATCTAACTTTCTGTCTATATCCTTAATCTCTTCTTGTAGCTCTGAGATACGTTTAGCATAAGATGAAATGATTATTTTGTAGATATCGGTTAGGCCAGACATATACTCTATATTATTTAGTCTTTTAAGTAAAAAGGGATCTCGTTTTTCCCCTATCCCTTTGATCTTTAACAGAGATTTGAGAGTAATCCTTTTATACTTAGAAAAATCAGGATATTTGACTAAAATAGTGACGATCTTTTTGTATTTTACTTTGCCCAATTTTAATATTTCAGGACATACTTCCAGTAATTTCTTGCTTAACCGATTAGTCAGTCTTACCTTCTCATCGATCAGCGTCTGCTGGTGGCGGGAGAGGAGCTTCAGGCTTTCGGTGACCGGAGAGGGTTTCTCTATCTTGATGAATATCTTCTCCCTTGGGCTATTGATGTGCTCTTTTAATTTTAACATCTTGGAGAGCATCAGAGCATCTCTCTGGTCATCTTTCCATTCTCCGGCAAAGGCCTCTCTGAATCTTTTTAACTTTAAGTTATCGATATTATAGAGGGTAAAGCCCTGATTAAGTAGGATTCGATCAAAAGGCGCACTATAGCCGTTCTTTCCCTCTAAGGCAAAGGAAATTTTCCCTCTTTCTTTTCTCTCTATCTTTTTAAATTGTTTTATGGTTTCGGTAAATTCATTCAGTTTGTGAGATACCTTCTGGTTGTACAGGATATGGTCTTCTTCATCTAAGATGGTGATGTGATGGGATGCACTTCCCACATCGATTCCTCCGGATAGTCTTTTCATCTTTCCTTCCTCCTTATGGGTCTATGACCTTGCCTCTATCCCGTATCCCGTCTATAATAGCCACTTTTTATAGGCATCTTCCCATTAGACTACGAGTAGAGGTCAGAGGAACATCCGGCAGTTCAGGTCGAGTCACAAAGATTTAATCT
>DATKYB010000076.1 GCA_035528715.1 Nitrospinota bacterium
CAGCAAGTATTAAATACCACTTTGAGATAAATCCCACACTTGGTGGCATTCCTATCATTGCCAAAGCAGCTAAAATGAAGGCAAGGCATGTGTAAGGCATCTTCCTTCCCAATCCCACAAAATTGTTTATATCCCACAAACCTGCCTTATAAATGAATGCACCTGCTACCATAAACATGCATCCCTTCATCAATGCGTGATTCAGTATGTGCATTAATGCCGGAGTCAGTCCCATGGTTGTGGAAACGGAAAGCCCGATGCCAAGTATGATATATCCCACATTTGCTATGCTTGAATATGCAAGCATCTTCTTCAACTTAGACTGCATTATCGCATATATAGAGCCAAAAATCATGGCTATCGCAGAGAGCCAGCAAATAATATCGAATATAGGCAGGAAACCGGTGATGAAATTCAGCGTGAATACTGAGAAAATTATTCTTATTAATGCGTAAATAGAGGTCTTTGCCATTGCTGTTGATATCATCACACTCACCACAGAAGGAGCATAGGTATAAGCATCGGGCTGCCAGGTATGAAGGGGGAAAAGAGCTATCTTTATACCAAGGCCAATCAAAATGAAAACAAAAGCTGTTTGAACTACTGCATTCCCATATAGCGGGGGAAGCAAAACCGCTAAATCCCCCATATTAAGTGATCCTGTCACGATATAGAGATAACCGACACCAAGGAGATAAAAGCAGGCCCCTATAGTCCCCATCACTACATATCTAAAGCTGGCAACCAGTGCCCTATCTTTTCCTACAGCTATAAGGGCATAACATGACAGGGATGCAATCTCGAGGAATACATAAAGGTTGAACATATCTCCTGTTGAGACAATCCCTAAAAGACCAGTAAAGAGCAAGAGAAATAGGCAATAAAAGGGAATCTCTTTCCCCGGTAGTTCCTTTTCCACACTTCTTTTGGCATATATCACTACGAGAAATGAAAGAGATGTTACCAAAACAGCTATGAATGCATTGAGATGGTCAATGGAAAACTCTATCCCCCACGGAGGTTCCCAGCCACCCAGATAATAATGTAAAGGACCGTAACGTAAGACCCTATTTGCAACGATTAGAGATGAAAAGAAGGATATTGAAACAGCTATCATAGCCAATGGATAACACAGGCTCTTTTTCCACCATCCCAAGACAGGGATTAAAAAAGCGAAAAATAAAGGGAAAAATACAACAATAATAGGAAAAGGGAGTTGATATATATTCATTTCATCTTCCTCAAGATTTCATCCTCTTCCAGTGTCTTGTATTTATTGTAAATTCTAAGGAGCAATGCTAATGCGACCCCTGTCGTTCCAACACCCACAACAATTGCCGTAAGCATAAGAACATGGGGGAGAGGGTTCACATATTGAGAAGCATGTGAAACAATATGAGCCCCGTGCCCTGATAATCCCTCTACAATAGGAATGCTCCCCCCTTTTTTTGCTCCGATAGAGACAAAATAGAGGATAATCGACCACTGAAAGATATTCATCCCAATGAGTTTTTTTACAAGGTTCCTTTTCCCAATCATGGCATAAAAACCGATCATCATGAGAAAAATATAAATATAATAGTTAAACTTTCCGACTAAAAACTCTAACATCTTATCACCTATTCATAGGTTGAAAGGTCATAAAAAATCGATACCATAACTGCCATAACTGTGATACCTACCCCTATTTCAATACCGAGCATTCCCATACCGCGCGGTTCTACTACTGGAAGAATACCGTAATCTAAAAAGTTTGCCCCAAGGATAAAGCATACAAACCCTATAAAACCATAGATAAAAACTCCCATGCTAGTAAAAGTGGTTAATATTCTCTCGGCAAATCTTTCTTTCACTTCATCTATTCCAAAAGCAATAGCCAGCAGAATAAAACTTGCACCCAGAATCACTCCACCCTGGAAACCACCTCCAGGGCTCGTGTGGCCATGCATAATTACATAGAGGGCATAAAGCTGGACAAAAGGGGCAAGAATTCGAGAAATCATCTTTATAATAATGCTTTCGTGTTTATCAATCATACATCCTTCTCCTTTCTTCTTTTTCTAAGAATAAGAAGACAAGAAACAGCAGCAGTAAAGATAACCGTTGTCTCTCCGAATGTATCAAAACCCCTGTAATCTGCAAGCACAGCAGTTACCATATTTGGGACTTCTGTTTCTTCAAGGGTCTTTTCTATATATCTTGGTGATACATGAATGCTCGCTGGTTGATGAGGATCTCCCCATTTTGGCATATCAGAAACCCCGTAAATAAGCAAAAGACCTGTTATGCAGGTTAAAATATAATAAAAAATTCTCAATCCTTTGTCCTCCTCTCTGTTTTGAATACGGCGATTACAAAGAGAATCGTCGTTACCCCTGCCCCCACTGAAGCCTCTGTAAATGCAACATCAACCGCTCCCATCTCAACCCATAATAGGCACATAAAAAAACTAAATGCCCCCATGAGTATAGTAGAACTTAAAAGGTCCTTAACAGCAATGGCTCCTATTGCCGAAATAACAGCAAATACGAGTAATATGAGATTCAGTTGCCAAATCATTTTTTCTTCTCCTTTTTCCAAAGAGGAATTTTATTTCTTAGGGCTGCTCTTGCAATTGAGTGAGTGGCTGTTGGGCTTGTTAAAAATATAAATATGGCAATAATGATTATTTTCGCACTTCCTAAGGATAAACCGTGATATAGGGCAAGCCCCGCAAGTATCAAAAGGATTCCTAAGGTATCACATTTTCCAGTGGCATGCATTCTTGTATAAAAGTCTGGAAAACGAAGAAGACCAATCGTGCCTGCTAAAAGGAAGAAAGTCCCCAATATAATGAGAACGATAGAAACAATATGCATTTAAAAAACCCCTTTTCTTTCAAAATATTTAGAGAAGGTTAAGGTGCCGATAAAGTTAATCAAGGCATAGATCATCGATATATCTATAAAAAAATCGATTCTCTTAAAGATAAATCCCATAAATAAAATAATAGCAATGGTCTTTGTCCCAATCACATTGACAGCAATCATCCTATTGATGATTCCAGGACCAAAAACAGCCCTATAGAGACAGAGAAATACTAAGAAAAGGATTATTACGCTCACTGTTAAAAAGAAATCTATCATTCCTCTATTCCTTAAAATGATGGTTCATTTTTTAAATTTTTCTCCTTCTAAGTAGATATACGCAACCCTTGCTTCCATTTCTCCTGTTAGAAGATCGTCCGCGACCTTTTTACTCAATGCGTGTACATAAAATTCCTCATCGATGATGTCCATCGTAATCGTACCTGGGGTAAGGGTAATGGAGTTTGCCAGAGTGACCATAGAAATATCGCTTTTTAATTTTGTTTTGAATCGTATTATTTTTGGATCGATTGGCATCTTGGGATTGAGGATCAAACAGGCAACGTGGATATTTGCCAATATGATCTGATAAATGAGCCAAGGTAAATAACATATAAATCTTGCTATACTGAGAAGCCTGTTTTTCGCCCTTATATCTTCAAAAAGAAGGTCATGGGAAACACAACCTACCAAAAAAGAACAGATAAAACCCAAAGAGAGATGAAAAAGATCATATTTGCCAGAGAGAGTTATCCAAAAACCGTAGAGAAAAAAGAAGGTCACCAACCGACCCAAGTTATCAGGATAATAGGTGCAGGCCCTTTTCAGCAATTTGTAGGCTGCTGGATTCTCAGGATCAAGGATCAAAAGGTCGATATCTAGTAAATCTGAATCAGTTATTAAGTCTTCGGTTTTAGGATGGCGAGATGTCACCTCATGGTTTTTCAGGGCTTTGGATAGTATTTCCCTATTTCCTTCATCTTTATCATAGATAAGGATTTTTAATCGCTCCGCATCTTCCTTCATTATCCCTGTATCATCTTTTATACTTTTTTCAACCATTTTCCCATACCTATATTGCTTACTACTTCATAAAAAACTTTTCTCTTTTAAATTTTATATACTAAAAACTTAGATTATAAATGTAGGTACACGGAACCGATCAATATTCGGAACAAAATCGATTCCCTGCAAATATCTTAGCCAAGAATGCCGGCACCGATTAGCTAAAATCACCAGATCTGTGTCATTTTCGTTGACTAATTTCTTTAAGACTTTACTTTTTTCACCCCTAAGAATCTTAAAATCAACATCAGCGCCTTCTTCACGCAGTTGCACTACGAAAGGAATGAGGCGGCTTTCTAGAGCTTTTGTAGTTGGCGCAGGAACGGAAGGTGTTGCTAAAGACCACTGGAAGGGTCTTCCTACAGTTAAAAGCGTAACCTTGGCCTTATAGGTCTTTGCCAGTGCTGCCACATAGGGTATAATCCGTCTCCCTTCTTTCTCCCCGTTTAAAGGAACAAGTATATGACGTGGAGGCCAGCGAAGCTTCATACTACCCCTTGTACCAAACATCTCTTCAGTTGTGTAAAAAAGAGTTTCCTTTTTCTCCTCTTCTCTAAAAGCAACCTCCGTATGTCCGGTTTCTTCCCTGTTTATCATTTCTCTCACCTCCCCTCTTTTTGTTCTTTTTAAAGCCTGCCTTGTCTTTCCATTTTTGGATTTTATATAACAACTGTTGGAATATTAAGATGATCAATCAATGGAACAATGTCTTTTCCCTTTAGATATCTAAGCCATCTGTGTCGATAACGATTGTCCAAAATAATCAGGTCTGCATCCATGTCCTTGTTTAATTTTTCTATTATCTTTTTCTTTTCCCCTCTGAGTATTCCAAAATCAACATCAACTCCCTTGACACGCATTTCCATTACAAAATGAATGAGGCGGCTTTCCAGTGCTGCGGTAGTTGGCGCAGGAATCGAAGGTGTTGCCAAAGACCACTGGAAGGGTCTTGCTACAGTAAAAAGCGTAACCTTGGCCTTACAGGTCTTTGCCAGTGCTGTTACAAAGGGTATAATGCGCCTCCCTTCCTTCTCTCCATTCAGAGGAACCAGAATGTGACGTGGGGGCCACCTAAGCTTCATCGAACCTCTTGTACCAAACATTTCCTCGGTTGTGTAAAAAAGGGCTTCCTCTTTCTTTTCTACTCTAACAGCTGTTTCAATTTTTCTGTTTTGTTCCTTCTTTTCCATTTATCTCACCTCCTCTCTTTTTGTTCCTCTAAAAAACATTGTCTTAGTTTAATCTCAAAGACAGAAAAAAGGCTTAAGCCTCCCGACCCAGAAACCGGGCTAATAATCTCCGAGCAGAGTTTTTTGAAGCTCTTTTCTCATCAGCTTTAAACTTAGCAATCTGATTTACTGTTTCTTCAATAATGTCCGAATCATAGGGTTTAGGAATAAAAAGCAATCGGTTGTGAATTAACTTCTCCAGGCCTAGTTCCTTTTCATCTTTTTCTGAGGTCACAATTATCCATAATTTTTTACCTGTTTTGCGTAGAAGATTGTCAGCTCGCATCTCTTAATCCCCTTTCTGTAAAACCTTTGAAAAATACTCCCAACCTTCTTACCTATCAGACTATATAGGCAATAAGCATTCCATATTAAAATAGAGAGGGAAAATAAAATAATTTGTCCTTTGAAAACAATAAGATAAAAAATTAAGGGGGTTAAAGAGAAGAATAAAAAGAAAAGAAAAACTTGGCTTTAAAAAAACCACTCATTGGTGATTGGTAAAATATTCACCAGCTTGGTTACTATTATTCTTGGTCTAAAATTTAATTAGAATCATGCACAACATCATATACAATTATTAAATTTCTTCATCCCTGACAAGCACTTTCAAAAAGAAATTTTGGCTAAAGTTTTTTGCTGTTTGTAAAGTTAAAAAATATGTATTCTTAATATCCGCTATAGGTAATTAACGGTCTTTAGGGGTCTGCTTTATTCCTCAAAATACTCTATTATAGCCATGCTTTTAGGTATGAGAACCTTCTTACATCTTGTTTTTGAGTATGATTCACTATGCTCAGGGTTTTCTATTTCAATATATGGTATGTTCTTTAATTCCTTGTTTAGTTCAACAGAGTCCGCCTCATACAAATTTTGACCTGCGTAAACTCTTACCTTTGCCATATGCCCCCCTTGTAAATAATAAAAAATTATCATTAATAGTTCTAAAAAGGGTCAAAAAACCCTTATGAGACTCTTTTCTCCATCTTAAAAAATAGCCATTAAAATTAACTCTCTTCTGTTGATTTTTCTAAATGAATGGCTCACAGGAAGAACCAAACCAAAAACTCATCTGGATTATCAACGGGAAGTGGAATTAGAGCGTGAAAGTGAATCTTTTATTTTCTATCACAGAAAAAGATATTTTTGCAATAGTTTTTTGCTGTTTTGATGGGTAGGAAGCTGACGATCGGTTTAAACCGTTGATCTATTAATCAATTGGCTATAATATAATATTCTTATAATCAATAGATTCCTAAAATATCTTCTCTAAATTCTACAGAAAAGATTTATAGACAATGCTTATATAGTTAGCATATATTATCTATATGAAAGATTGGAAACCAAAAGATATAAAGAATTTCAGAAAAAGATTTAAATTTTCCCAGAGTAAGTTGGCTTCTCTTTTAGGTGTATCTCGAAATTATATCTATCTATTAGAAAACGGAGAAAGAATACCAAGCAAGACTTTAAAACTCTTGTTAAGTTATGTTAAAAATTCTATGTTAAAAAATAACTGAAAAGAAAGAAGGTGAAAAAATGACAGAGAAACTTCGTTTGGATATATTAAGTTTTGGTCTTGCTTTAGGAACGCTGACTGCAATTGTTTTATTTTCATTTGGTTTAGTAGCTTTGATTTCTGGTTTAGGTAGACCCTATGTAGATTTAGTATCTTCTATATTGCTCGGATATTCTTCAACAATCTTTGGAAGCATAATGGGAGCTGTTTGGGGATTTATTCTTGGATTTGTTGAAGGTCTTCTACTTGCTTGGTTTTATAATGTATTCCTAAGAATGAAACAATAATAATAAATACATTATTTATTGTAATTCTTAAAAAAAGGGTGTGAAAAAATAAAAAGATTAACATTATTACTTTTTGTTTTAATTTCTTTAATAATTACTCCCTGTATAATCTTTGCCGAGAGCGCTGTAGATTGGGATAATAAGGCTAAGGAATTATTCGATTCAGGCAACTACAAAGAAGCGATTGATGCTTTAAACAAAGCTATAGAATTAAACCCGAAAGACGCACTTGCTTATAATAACCGCGGAAATGCTTATTTTAAACTTGGTAAGTATCAGGAAGCTATCAAGGACTACAGTAAGACTATAGAGCTTTACCCCAGTTTTTCAAAACCTTACTATAACCGTGGGAACGTTTATTTTAAACTTGGCAAATATCAGCAGGCTATCAAGGACCATGACAAAGCTATAAAGTTTAATCCAAAGTTTGCAAAAGCTTATCATAACCGTGGAAGTGCTTATTTTAGACTTAGTAAGTATCAGCAAGCCATCAAAGGCTACAGTAAGGCTATAGAGCTGAGCCCGAGTTTTGCAAAAGCTTATTATAGCCGGGGGGATACCTTCTTATTACTTGGTGATTATAAGGAGGCCGTCAATGACTATAAAACAGCTGCTAGATTAAGCATTAAAGAAGCACAAGATTACTTACGGAAAAAAGGGATTCAATGGTAAGGTAGATTAATGGAGATATTATGGAGGTATTCTAAAAGAAAGGAGATGAAACAATGAAAAAGATCGAAGCGATTATCAACTCCCATAGGTTGGAAGCGGTAAGGAATAGACTTATTAAGATAGGTATAGGGGGAATGACCGTGAGCGAAGTATATGGCTTTGGGTGTCAAAGGGGGCATCCAGAATTAAAGATAGGAAAAGAGTATCTTACGGGTTTTAGACCCAAAATGAAATTAGAGACTGTTGTTCCTGATAGATTAGTAGAGCAGGCTTTGGAGACAATTGTAAATTATGCTCAAACAGGCACTTCTGGAGATGGCAAGATATTTATATCTTCGATCGATGATGCATTAAGGGTAAGAACAGGTGATAGGGGCGAGGATGCCATTACTTTTTAGGATGGTTTATGAGTTAATATGTTGAGGCTTTATATAAGGTGAAGCCAGTTTATAATATAATGGACTTAGTCAAATTAAAGAACTGCTAGAACAGAAAACCCTCACAATGACCCTCCGCTATGCACACCTTGCACCAAGCCATAAGGTAAACGCGTTAGAGCTATTGGATGATGTTATCAGTTCACAAAAATTTAGTGCACAAAAAGTGCACAATTTAGCAGGAGTAAGATGAAGTGAAAAGGCATAAGTCCTTGATTTTACTGGAGCCGACGACTGGATTTGAACCAGTGACCTACTGATTACGAATCAGTTGCTCTACCACTGAGCTACGCCGGCTTTTTTTACAATAAATGTTATTTTTGTTATTTACGCATTAGCTTACAGTTTATCCATCCCAGGATAAATCCGATAATCAAAGTGCCCAAGAGAAGCAGGGATCTGGACATCTCTATCGGCCAAAAGTAGAGCTTTACTTCTACCACCTCTGTATTCTGCACAATAAATATTGCTACTAATGCTACAATAACTAAACCAGCTATAAGTTTAGGGGACATGGGCTCACCTCCCTTAATGATTTATGAAAAAGAAGTCTTAACCGATTTAAACCCTTTCTTATTTCTTCCACCCTTCAATGAGATAGGGCTTCAATCTTTCAAACTCAACACACTGGGCCTCTATCACATTTTCAGCATCATATGTGGGCATGTCTTTTGTCTCAATGACGAAAGAAGCAATTCTTCCAAAATAGAGACTGGTTAAAGATTCAACAATTCTTGTGGTTCCAACCTCTTCTTTATGGGCACGTTTAAATCTTGCAATGGCAAAGTCATAGATCAATTTCACCCAGAGCTCTGCAGGAAATTTGAAATGAGAACTATCCAGAGCAACAATCTCCTCTAATGCATTCATATTTTCCCTGAGAACAAATTCTGACCAAAAGTCTCTGTTTTCCTGAAATCCCTGTTTAAATTTTTGAATCATTGCTTCTAGATCAACATAAAGTTCTTCAGGAAAGGTTTCAGATCTAAATCCATAAAAGGCGGTTGGACGAGTGCTCTTAATAGGTTTCCATTTATCTTCATACTCTCCCATTAATTTAAAAACGGTACCTACTACCTGTTGAAACATACTTTCGAGATCTTTACTGGGGTCTTTTGCATCATGAATTTTACTACCAAGAAAGGCCTGACACATCTTACATCCTTCATTTATTGCTACAGTTGTCATCCATATATCTATACCAAAACGAGCCACATCTGTTTCCCAAACCTTCTTATTAAGATATTTCTCATTAAGATATTTCTCAGTCAACTCACCTGAAAAACCAAAGTCTCCACCAATTGGCTGTCGAAGGCGAAGACCATAAAGGGCTCTGGTCAAAGGGTATACAACCATGTTCGTTATGGTTCCATCATATTTATGCCTCTGATAAAAAGGAGAGACAAAATCATATCCTTTAAGGATAATCGGTCCAAGTAAGAGTTCAAACCACTCCGGCGTGATACTTCTTAAGTCAGAATCTATCACAGCACAAGCTTTTACCCCTAATGCTTGCGCAATCTCAAAGATAGCTTTAAAAGCGCTTCCTTTGCCGGGAATTCCATTATATGCAGCCACTACCTGTGAGGCAGGGTAAACAGGGTGGTCAATCAAAATAGTATCCAGCTGTGAATAGATACTGGTTTCTTTAACAATCTCCTTTGTCCTATCAGGGGATCCCCCATCTGAATTTACAATAACAGATTTAAATTTTGGGAAATATTTCGCCAAGCCGTATTCTGCTGCTCTGACGACATGGCCTATTGTCCTTTCATTTTTGTAGCTTGGTATGCCAACAAGGATATCAGCATCTCCTATCTGTTCTACCTGAAGTTTTGCTTCTTCATCAATAGCTAAGATGCTTCTTTTTAACCTTTTATACTTTCTCGGACTAGCCTTACGTTTCTTTAGCTTTTTTTCTTTTCCCAGAAAAACCTTTTGAATAGTCTTTGCAATATTGCTTTCCCCTATTTTTTTAATAAACTGAAGCACCTTTTCTTACTCCTATCTTAAATCAACTATTTTTGTGATACTTTTTATTTAAACAGTTGAACTTAAATAAAAAAATACCAATAAAAAGATCTTTCCCAAATAAATTCTTGCAAATTATACAACATCTTTTTTTATAATTCAATTTTAAAAGATTATAAATATAGGGTAATAGAGCTTTTATCAATCCTCTCTATTGACAAATATCAATTTGATGCTATATTCTTTCTTATTAAGCTGGAGAGGTTTATGGTTGAAAAAAAGCTGTCATTACTTACCTATGGCTGCCAGATGAATAAACATGATTCTGAAAGAATTGCTGGAATTCTAAAAGAAGAAAATTATTCTCTTACAGACAATATTGAGAAGGCAGATATGATATTATTGAATACCTGTAGTGTCAGAGAAAAGGCCGAGCAGAAAGTATACAGTCAATTAGGAAGACTCAAGAAACTCAAGGAGAAAAGCCCCCATCTCATTATAGGTGTTTGCGGATGTATAGCCCAAAAGGAAAAGAAAAGGATTCTGAACAAAGTTCCGTTTGTTGATCTTATATTTGGCACACATAATATTCACAATCTTCCACAGCTTCTCCATAATTTCAGATATGGAAATGAAAAGGTTGTTGAGATATTAGATGAGTCCGTAGATTTTAATTTTTCTTCACCGATCTATAGAGAGAGTAAGATTCAAGCATGGGTCAGTATCATGCATGGGTGCAATAATTATTGTTCTTACTGTGTGGTTCCCTATACCAGAGGAAGAGAAAAGAGCATGCCAAGCTCTTTGATATTAGATGAATGCGCCCGATTATCTAACGAAGGTTATAAAGAGGTTACTTTATTAGGTCAAAACGTTAATTCTTATGGTAATGACATTAAGGGAGAAGGAGATTTTGCCGATCTTTTAGAAAAAGTCAATCAGATTGATAGCTTAGAAAGAATCAGGTTCATCACTTCTCATCCAAAAGATATTTCTGAAAAATTAATAGAAAGGATCTCTACACTCCCTAAAGTATGTGAACATTTACATCTTCCCATTCAGTCTGGCTCAGACAGAATACTTGAAAAGATGAACAGGGGGTATACGGCAGAACATTATTTAGAAATTATTACAAAGTTAAGATCACTGATACCTGACATAGGGCTTACAACAGATATTATCATTGGTTTTCCAGAAGAAAAAGAAGAGGATTTTCAGTTAACAAAAAGATTGTTACAAGATATAAAGTATGATATTATTTTTCTGTTTAAATATTCTCCTCGTCCTGAAACAAAGGCAGCACTATTGAAAGAGACGGTTAGTGCAGAGAAAAAACAGGAAAGGTTTGATGATCTTCTCAGTATACAAAAAGAGATTACCCTATCTAAGAATAAATCACTAGAAGGAAAGATAGAAGAAATTCTTGTAGAAGGTGAGAGTAAGAAAAATAAAAACAAACTAACAGGCAGGACAAGAACTAATAAAATTGTTAATTTTTATGGATCTAAAGATCTAATCGGCAAAACAATCAATATATACATTAAAAAAGGTGGTCTTTACAGTTTAGAGGGAGAATTAATAAGAGGAAATTAAGAGGAGGTAAAGTTATGATAGAGATGAAAGTCAAAGGTCTGACCCTTGATCCATTAACAAACATGCCTATAGTCATTCTTAAAGACAAAGATAATGAAAAGGCCCTGCCTATATGGGTGGGGATCTTTGAGGCGAATGCTATTGCTCTTGAGATTGAAAAAGTTCCTACTCCACGGCCCATGACTCATGATTTGATTAAAAATATATTGGAAGGACTAAAAGCAAAAGTAATGAAGGTGATTGTCAATGATTTAAAAGATAACACTTTTTATGCTACCATTGCTCTCAGTTTAAATGGGGCGGAAATCAACATAGATTCCAGACCCAGCGATGCTATTGCCCTTGCATTAAGGGTCAAGTCCCCTATCTTTGTTACAAAGAAGGTTCTAAAAGAAGCTAAGAGTTTAGACTTATCAGATCAAGATTTAAAAGATGATGATAAAGAAAAATGGAAGAAGTGGCTAGAGAAACTTAAACCTGAAGATTTTGGTAAATATGAGATGTAGAATAACTAAAAATTGCAAAGAAACCTTCCATAAGGATGACACATATCCCTTTTACTCTATTTTCTAATTTATCTTCATTATATTTTTTCCTATGCAACTTCCTTTTATTAATTTAGATTTTTCATCTTTTTAAAAAAATAACTCATTTCATTATTTATCTATTTTAAAAAAATGACAAAAAAATGGAGGGTTTAAATATTGAGTGAATATATTGTTTTATTAAGCACTTTTCCTTCTGAAGATGAGGCAGAAAAATTGGGCACAGAAATGGTTAAGAAAGGTTTGGTCGCCTGTGTAAATCTTGTCCCAAAGATACGATCAATATATAAATGGAAAGAAAAAGTTTACAATGAAGAGGAAATTTTATTAATCATGAAAAGCAGGAAAGAGAAATCTAAAGAGATTATTGAATTTATAAATAATAACCATAGCTACGAGGTCCCTGAAGTTATCTCTTTATCAATTAGCTCTGGCTCTAAAAGATACCTGGCATGGATAGACGAAAATTGTGGATAAAAAAGATGGAGGCATAAATAATACTCCTCCATCTTTTTTTATTTTCAGGATTTTTTAAATTTTCGCCTGAAGAAAGAACGCAATCACAAGTGAATAGATTACCAATGATTCAATAAAGACCAATCCGAGAATCAAAGGTATAAACAATTTCTCTTGGGCACCTGGATTTCGAGCAATCCCTTCCATAGCAGAAGAGACGGCTTTGCCCTGACCCAAGGCTCCTCCAAGAGCAGCTGCTGCTATTGTTGCGCCACTAGCAATGGCTATCATCCCTTTTGTAACACCACCATTAGCACTGATCCCTTCAGCTGCTGGCTTTTCTGCTGCTAATAAAATAGCAGCGGAAAAACCCACTATGACTAAAGTAATAAAAAAATAAACAAAAGCCTTTTTCATCTAATCCCCTCCTTTCAATATACTTTTAGTGTTCGTGAGATACTGCCAGAGCAATATATATTATAGTTAAAAGAGCAAAAACAAAAGCCTGCATAATAGCAACTATAATCCCTAAGAACATGAAAAGTACGGGTACGCCAATAGGGATTAACCCTTGAAAGATTTCAATCACATTGTGGTCCCCAAAGATATTTCCAAAGAGTCGGACTGAAAGAGTAACCGGCCTGAAAAGGTGACTAAATATCTCTATAGGAAAATAAAGAATAGCCAAAGCCCACATAGGACCCGTAAAGTGTTTGATATAGCTCAATCCATTTTCTCTAAAACCGTAATAATTATACATGATAAATACAATAGAAGCTATGGCAAAATTTGTATTGAGATTTATTGTGGGAGGATAGAATTCAGGAATCAAACCTAATAGGTTTGATATCAATATGTAGATGAAA
>DATKYB010000077.1 GCA_035528715.1 Nitrospinota bacterium
TAATAAGAAGATAGACGTTGTGTCCTGCCGTGCTATATTTGATTAAGGTTCCTCCACAACCGTATTCTAAATCATCAGGATGAGCACCAAGAGCGAGTATATTCATTTTTTACTCCTTAATATGAGATTTAAACTCTATGCTTTCTTTATTATAGCTTCTTAAAATTTTAATTGATTGAGGGCCATGATTAAAGAGAAGATCAATCGATGACATAAGAGTCAGAAACTCGCCATACAACTGTTTATATACAGGGTGTTTGAAATCTTGAAAAACAACCCTTATATTTTCTTCTTTAAACCTTTCAGTATTGAGATAATTTCGACCATGAGCGCCTGATAAATAGACATCTCCTTTTAGAGTCTTGCAGATGTCAATTAGTCGTTCTGTGGGTTCTTCGCTGAGCTCAAAATCTGATGCTAATACAAGCTCTGTTTTGATATTAAATGCCTTGATGAGATATTCAATGATATGAAGATTAAGGGAAGAGAGATATTCCCATTTTCGAGAATAGACATCTTCAAAAAAGGGGAGATGTTTTTTAAAGTAATCAGACTTTGAATAATTGGTTATTAAGGCATGAAGGTGTTTTTTCCCCCAGTTTGTCTTATTATCTATCCTTACATTATTAATCTTTTCTGGATGGCTGTAGGATACGGGTACGGTTATCCACTGAGAACCGCTTACAGTTTTTATCTTGTTTCTATTTACCCATTCATTCTTTTTATATTGGACATTATCAAGCAGGATAAAGATATTTGCCTTATCGATCTTATCCAAATAACCGAGCCATGGGAGATGTTGGGGCTGGTGAATAGCTATTATCATTGATTGAATACCTTCTTTCTTTTTTCTTCTTTTTCCATCTGTTTATATTTTTTATAGTCTTTTTTGAGTTCTTTATATTGAGATGAGTTTTTTGAGGAGGTTCTATTAATCAGTTTACCAGCATAAAAAAAGAAAAAAGCAAAAATTAAACAGACGATAAATAAAACAAAAAAGGTTTTGATTGATTTTTTTACTCTACGCAAACTTGCCATATTTATTCTGTGGATGAATAAAATTAAACAAATATTGGATTTGTTATAATCTGAGTATAAAGATCTCCTGAAATCTCTAAGTTATTGGTAACTAATTGTTATCATTGATCTAATACCCTTTTTTTTCAACCATTCATACCTTTCAGTATCTTTAGGCTCGTAGTAATCCGTGGAATATTTGTGAAAATTTTCAATTAAGTAGGTTATATAAAAAATGAGAAAGGCAAAAATCAGGCAAATGATAAGTAAAAGAAAAAAGTTTTTGATTGATTTTTTTATCATATGCCGATTTATAATATTATTCTGTGGCTGAATAAAATTTAACAAATATTGGATTTGTTATAATCCGAGAGTGATCATCTCCTGAGATCTCTAAACGGTAATAGACCTTTTCCCCTTCTTTGAAATAATCATCTTGATAAGTGATATTGAGGGGACTTTGTCCCTTAAAAGTCGATATGATATTTCCAGACCTGATAAGATTTACGCTAATTTCTTGATCATTTTTTTTCAAGGTCACTACACTTATCTTTATTAGTGGAGAAACTTTTAGACTGATCTCTTCCCCCATGATTCCATATATTTCTGTTTTTGGGTCTGAAACAGAAAATAGGTTTAAAGATAGACCTATTTTGTTATTTAAAATACGGGTATAAGTCCTTCCTCTTTTTAGTGCCGCAAGAAGAGATATTTTATCTCTTTTTTCAAGGAGGAAGACTGTTTGTACCGTATCAATCTTTTCAAGAGAGCTTCCGTTTAGATGGAATCCTCCAATCTGCCAGATGGGACTTTTTCTTTGGTTAGAACAGTATTCCAAAAGGATTTTATCCCACTCATTTCCCGTTTTAGTCAGTTCATACTTATCCGGTGTTATTAAAAATCCTGTATAGTTTTTCGACAGAATAAGATCTCTTGGTTTGAAACCGTCTTTTATGATTATGGGGCCAATTTTTTTATCTATTTTATTATCTTTATGCTGTGACCAAAAAATTAAACCATCTTTATGATTTACATCATCTATCACTTCTTGATACGGGAGCATAGCCTGATCACCGTTATATTGTGTAAACAGGGTTGATCTTAAGGGATGATAATTAATCAGGAAAAGTAGTGAGGAGATGAATACTAATATCCCAATCATCTTGAATATTCCTTTCCATCTTATCAAGAATATACTTATAAAAAAGGCGAGGAGAAAGGATATGGATACTGGGATAAAGCGGAATGTATATTTTGTTGAGTAATGATTATGAATAGCGGGGAGAGTCTTAAAATCGTTTGATTTGTTTAGGCCAAATATCAAAAATGTCTTTTCCCAGTTATGGGTTGTTAGGTTTTTAGAAAAGGGGCTTCCTGTCCAATAATAAAATGGGATAGTTTCTACTCCTGGCACAAGTA
>DATKYB010000078.1 GCA_035528715.1 Nitrospinota bacterium
ATTGACCCCTGTGGGACATTTTGTTAGGCACTGTTTGCAGTTGATACAATGATCCATTATTTGTTTAATCTGTTTACTCGTTAATTTGTCTATATCCAATTCTCCAGAGATGATTCCGCGCATGACATTGCTCTTGGCCCGTGAACTGCTCTTTTCATCTTTCAATTCCAGATAGATTGGACAGTAAGAGCGGCAAGTCCCGCACCCATGACACTTCTCAATTTCCCTTCGTAGCTCTTCCTTATCAAAGAAGCTTTTTGTCTCCTTCCACCTGTACTCAGCCCCATATCGCAGGTATTTTGTTAATAGGTCTTCGTCTTCTGTTAAAACTTTATCAGGATTTAGAATGCCATTTGGGTCAAAGAGCTTTTTTATCTCTTTCAAGACACCATAGAGTTCACCAAACTGCTTCTTTACAAAATATGCCCTCGATATACCGTCACCATGCTCTCCGCTTATCGTCCCTTGTAATGAAAGAACAAGTTCAAGGGCTTCTCTGGATATATTCTTCATCTTTTCAATATCTTTTGGATCCTTGAGATTGAGGATTGGGTTTGTATGGAGATTGCCGTCGCCAGCATGGCCATAGATATTGGCTGCAACATCATAATTCTTGAATATTCTCTGCAGTCCGGAGATATACTCTGAAAGTCTAGAGGGATGCACAGCCCCATCTTCAATAAAGGCAACCGGTTTTTTCGGTCCCTCTATCTTATTGAGAATGGATGCCGCTGCTTTTCTAATTTTTATGAGCTTTGCCTTATCCCCAGGATTTTTGGCAATGGTTATCTCCCTGGCATAACCGAGTTCTTCTACTATCTTTTCCTTTGCTTTCTTCATCTTCTCTTCGATCTCATCCATAGAATCGCTATCAAACTCAATCAAAACCCCTGCTTCAATATCCTTGGGTAGAAATCTATCCAATTCAGAGTCATTGGACCTGGTTATTTCAAGAAGATTCCTCTCCATTATCTCAGCCATACTGGTTCCTAGCTGTAAGATCTCCCAAATAGCCTTACCAATATTCTCATAGCTATCAAAGATCAATAATGCTGATGAGGTATGTTTTGGAATATCCACTATTCTTAACTTAGCTTCTGTTACAATCCCCAATGTTCCTTCAGATCCAACAATCAGCTTTGATAGGTCTCGATATCCATTAATGACCGTATCCCAGAGATTATATCCACTACAATTTTTTGTAACATAAGGCCTTTTTTCCTCTATAAGGTCTTTGTTTTCCTCTATTAATTTTATAACCTTCTGATATAGCCTCGCCTCTAAATCATCTTTTTCGATAAGAGCCTTATACTCATCGCTGTCAACGCTCAACCTTTTTGTATGGATAATATCTCCATTTACCAAGATAACCTCAAGAGAGAGAACGTGTTCTTTCATAGGACCATATTTTGGACAGTGAGGTCCGCTAGAATTATTAGCCACCATTCCTCCTATAGTAGCCATATCTCCGCTGGAAGGGTCTGGGCCAAGCATCTTTTTGTATCCCTTAAGAATCTCATTCGTTTCCGTATGGGTTATGCCGGGTTGTGCTATCATATAATTTTCTTCTGTATTTATCTCTATGAGTTTGTTCATATACCTTGAGAAATCTATAATGATCCCTGGACCAATTCCCTGACCCGCCCTGCCAGAACCTCCTCCTCTTGCAGTAACAGGAATTTCCTCTTTATTGGCATATTTTAATACGTTTATCACATCATCTTTTGATTTAGGTAAAACGATTAAGAGAGGTCTCATTTTAAATATACTGGCGTCATAGGTATATAAAAACCTATTTATCTCATCTGAGAGAACTTCTCCCTGAACCATTTCTTTCAAGTCTTTAGCAATTTCATCAACCTTTTTCATTAATGATTCCTTTAAATTAAGTTTGTCTCATCTATATATATATCATTCAACAAAAAAATTTTGTAGCATTTCTAAATCTCGTTTGTCAATAAATTTCTAAGATAAAACTCTTTGATTATAAAATCTGACTTTAATCAATTGTCAAACACTTTTTTACTCAATATACAAATATCATGGTTTATCTTTTAGAAATCAAATGAAAACTAGGATGTTTGATTATTAAAAAGATGGTTTTTTATTCGATAAAATAATTGATAGGACTTTTTTCAGGTATTATCTCGACTTATATCTTAACTTTTTTTAGATTATTCATGGCCTTACTTGTCTGGCTACTCTTCATGGAGGATAACTTTTTTGATTCTTCTAGCTTTGAGTATGCCTTCTCAGCAGCCTTTAAGTTGTTTGCAAAACTATCCCCCTCTGATGCATCACGAATCGCCTGTTGTAATGATTTTTCAGACACCAAGCTGAGAAGTTTATTGATGGCACCTACCAGAGGAAATCGAAGCCCTGTATTGTAATCGACTGCAATCTGATTCATATCAAGATTTATGATTCTCTCATCATAATCCTGAAGCGGAATCCTATCCTTGGTATTCAAAAGAATAATCCCATCATTCTTTAAATAGTGGGTAATATCAATCTTCTCAACAATGCCAAATTTTGAGACAACTACCAAATCCCTTTCTGAAACAACAACCATGTCTAAGCGGTAATCCTTAGCTAGTGTATTTATCGGCTTTGTGTCTATTCTTAAGGTAACGGCGTTTGGTCTTCCTCCCCTTAAAAAGTCCCATGGTTCCCTTATCTGTACATATTTGCCTTCAAAAACAGCAGCCTTTGCCAAAATTTTTGCCCCCTCCAAAAAGTTATTCAATATGTAGGGCATCCTTCTTCCATATATTCTAATCTCTTTCATCAATATCTCTCCACATATTATCAATCTCATTTTGAATTGTATTAATATCCTCTTCTGTCAAGAGGCTATATCTCCCCTGGGATTCAAAAAATTCTCTAACCGATATTCTTTGCGAGGGTTTATAGGTTAGAGAAAAGGAACCAGATTCTACTTCATATAGCATCCAAAGGCCTGTCTTAACTGCCAAATTCGCCATCTCTTCTGTCTTTTTAAAATCATAGTCCCATGATATGGGACAGGGAGCCAAGATGTGGATATACTTCATTCCATGAATCTTCATTGCCTTTCTTATCTTAAGCTCTAAATCTTTAACATGAGATATGGATGCTGTTGCTACGTAAGGAATTCTATGAGCCACCATAATTGCAGGTCCGTTCTTCTTAATAAAGGGAGAACCCATCGGGGTTGTTAAGGTTAATGCCTTATTTGGAGAAGTAGAATTGACCTGACCCCCTGTTGCCATAGCTGCTTCATTATCATAGCATATATGGAGAACATTATCATTTCTGGATGCCTGACCCGATAATGCTTGAAACCCGATATCAAGACTCCCGCTATCCCCAGCAATCGTAACAATATTAATGTCTTTCTTGTTTAATGCATCGTAGGCAGCCTTCAACCCTGTACTCACAGCCGGGGCTGACCCAAAGAGAGTATGAACAAAGGGAATCCTGAAAGATGTTTTTTTCTGGGTAGCACTTACATTGGCCATGCAGCTGGCTGGAATTGAAACGACAGTATTCTTACCTAAGACATTAATAATCGTCTTTAGGGCCATAATCCCTCCACAACCCTCACAAAGAGTCCCTTTAATTACGTCTGGGGTAGTATACAATCCCTCTTCTGATACTAACTCCTGCCCTCTTCTTTTATTATTATCAACCATTCTACCTCACTCCCTTCTTAAGCCCAATCCATAAAGGCTTTCCACTATTTAGAGATCCATCTCTGTCTCGTGAAACCCTATTGACTAAATCCTTAATTTGAGGAATGCTAACATCTCTTCCTCCTAAACCAGCGATTGCGCTGTATATTATAGGTTGCCTTTTCATTCCGTAAAGGGAGGACCTCAGTTCATGATAGAGGGACCCTCCTAAACCTGGAGTATTGTTTTTATCGATCACAATAACCTTTTTAGCATCTTTCAAGGCATTTTGTAGTTCCTCCGAAGGAAAAGGCCTAAAGGCCCTGACCTTTACCATTTTGATATCCTTCCCTTTTTCTCTCAATTCCAGAATAACCTGTCTAGCGGTCTTAACCATGGCACCCATAGTTACAATTACAATCTCCCCCTTATCCTCCGGCCAAACCTCTATGGACCCCTTGTAATCCCTCCCAAAAATCTTTTTAAATTCTAAGGCTACATCTTCTATAATCTTCCTACTCTTATCCATTGCCACAGATTGTCGATATCGAAACTCTGTATAATACTGATCACTCGTATTAGGATTAATTGTTATAGGGTTTTCAGGGTCTAAAATCGTCCAGGCAGGTTTTGAGTCTCCCAAAAATCCGTCTACTAAGCTCTGTTCAGGGATTTCAACAGTTTCTAATGTATGAGAATGGATATAGGCCTCATAACAAAACATACCTGGCAGAAGAACATCTTTATGCTCACAGATTTTATATAGCTGAATACAGTTATCTAAGACCTCCTGGATATCTTCACAAAAGAATTGTATCCATCCAGTGCTCTTCTGGGCTAAGGCATCATTGTGATCTGCCAGCCGACAGTGAGGTGCTGAAAGAGAACGATTAACCACTCCCATTACAACAGGAAGCCTCAATCCAGAAATATAAAAGAGATGCTCATGCATATAAGCCAAGCCCTGTGAACTCGTTGCGGTAAAGACCCTTGCGCCCCCTAAAGAAGCACCTGCACATGCTGCAATTGCGCTCTGATCGCACTCCAACTGAACCAGGTTAGCATCTAATTTTTTATCTGCTATGTCCTTTGCAATTCTAGTAAGTACAGGAGCCATTGGAGTTACGGGATAGGTTGGTATGACTTTTGGCCTGCAAAGCCTCGCACCTTCGGCTGCTGCATCGTTACCATTCAATAAATCTATCATTATTTCTGCTTACCTCTCTGTTGATTTTACCTTTTATATAATTTTTTTCAGATATCCTCTAAAACGTCGTGTTTAAACTCAATACCCTATTAATCTATACCTTAATTATCCAATTTACAATTTAAACTGTTTATAATCAACCTAAAAGCGCAGAATTTGTATAGTAAATTTAACTCCTTTTTTGATAAAAAAAGAGGGGTTTTAAAAAACCCCTCTTAAAAATCTCTCGGATTTTTTCTTAGTTATTAGGCTCCAACCCCAAATACCTTGTTCAGGATAACCACTATCGAAAAGATGATGTATACCGCTGAAGCAATCGCTAATCCTACTTTGATAAAGGTGCTTGGTTGAATTTCCTTTGGCAGAAATTTTGTGTTCATAAATAACAGCATCGGACTATAGACCGCCATAGTGAAACCTCCAAGGACCGCACCCATAAGAAATAGGATAAAGGGTTTCGTAGGAATCCAAAGGGCACAGCCAGCAAATACTAACAAGGCGAGAAGAGAAATTGTGTATATTCCCCTCAAGGAATACTTCTCATGTAAGTCTGTATGGGTATAGAGGATCTCTGATATCATTCGAGACCCCAAATCCAAGGCCACCAACTGGGAGCTATACATGATAAAGAAAGACATGGCCAGGAATATAACCCTTCCAAACTCCCCTGCCTTCGAAGCTAACATATTTGCCTGGGTTACAGCTATTTGGGCTCCTTTGGGAACCAAGCCCGCAGGATGCAAAACTTCTAATGCGCCGTGGGCAAGGAGAACTATTCCAACGGTATTGGCAATCCAGAAGTAGATGGTTACATCATTCCTCATTATCTTGTACCACCTATTCCATAGAGCCATATTCTTCTCTGTAGTCTCAAATACATTTCCTGCGGTTGGAACGGGTTCCAATTTACCTGTCAGAGGGCTTGTAACCCTACCAATATGAGAAGCCATCCCCCACTGCTTTTGTTGAACAGCAAAGGTATAGGCGAGGTTTCCCAGACTCCCGGCGCCTGCATAGATAACAGCACCGAACAAGGCAAAAAGGTTGATGCCCGGTGGAATCCACCAATCTCCACCAGCATTAAACATGATACCCTTTGCCATTAACCAT
>DATKYB010000079.1 GCA_035528715.1 Nitrospinota bacterium
AATCACCTCCGCATAAATATTTATTATATTATAAACTAAAGAAATGTCTATCTTGTAATATTTCTATTTAGGCAGAGCTTTAAATATGTTAAAATCTATTAAGTTCAAAGAGATTGAATTTAAGATACTCTCATCTCCAGACAGGAAAACCTTTTTAAATAATCTTAAGAATGTTTATTAGCCCTTGTAAAAAGGGGGTGATGGTCTTATGAAGTTGTATCTTGTTCAGCATGGTGAGGCAACTACAGAAGAGATAAACAAGGAAAAGCCTCTTACAAAGAAGGGGATATCAGACGTAAATAAAATAGCTACATTTCTTAGAGATGCTGGTATCAGTGTAAATTCTATCTTTCATAGCACAAAATTGCGAGCTAAAGAGTCAGCAAAGATTTTAGCCGATATCTTAAATCCAGAATGTCAGGTTATTGAAAAAAACTCCCTTTCTCCTAATGATTCCGTTGAGAATATCTATGCGGAGATTTTAGAGAGAACAGATGATTTAATGATTGTTGGACATCTGCCATTCCTTTCTAAACTAGTATCAAAGTTGATTCTGTATTCTGAAGATAAAAGTATAATAAGATTTAGGCAGGGTGGAATTGCTCGGCTGGAAAGAAACGATACAGGTTCCTGGGAGATTGATTGGTTCATAACCCCTGATTTATTGAGAGAAGAGTCGTAATTTCTTTACAAAAATCTGGACTCATTTTAAGTTTTATCTTATAGAGGTTTTCAAAAAAGATTATTATGGGACTAAGAGTATTAGCATTACATCCTTGGAATGTGTCTCCCAAAAAGGCTGTTCAAATTCAGAAAAAACTACGGTTAAGAATTAAGATCAGTCCCCTAACTAAACAACCTCTATTAATAGCTGGTGCAGATGCATCATTTAACAAAAAAACGGCAATTGGAATAGTTGTGGTCATGACCTATCCCAAACTTGAGGTTTTAGAGACAGTAAGAAAAGAGCAGCCTATAAGATTTCCTTATATGCCGACTTTTTTGGCATTCAGAGAAGGCCCTGTTTTATTGAAATGTTTTCAGTCTTTAAAAAAAGAACCGGATTTAATTATCTTTGATGGTCAAGGAACAGCACATCAAAGAAGGATGGGGCTGGCAACTCATTTGGGTATCTTACTTTCAAAATCGACCATTGGTTGTGCCAAAAAGAGACTTACGGGAACACTTAAAAAACTTGGTGAAGAAAGAGGCTCTTATTCTTATATTAAAGATATAAACCGTGAGATTATAGGTGCCATAGTGAGAACGAGAGAAAATGTTAAACCTGTATTTGTTTCTCCTGGTCATAAGATAGACTTGAAGGATGCCATAGATATTGTGCTTGGATGTACAAAAAAATACAAGATTCCAGAACCTCTAAGATATGCTCATCATTTAACAAAAGTATCATAATATTTTATCGTAAAAACAAAATTATCTCCTATTTTTAAAAAGATGAAAACAGGCATTACAAACTTACCCCTGCATTATGGAAAGGCCCCATCTTGGCTTTTTAGTCGGATGAAAAGACTGGCCTCTGAGATTACCCTTGTGATTGTTGATCAATACGGGACAGAAGAGTTCTTGAATAGATTATCCGACCCGTTTTGGTTTCAAGCCTTTGGCTGTGTTTTAGGATTTGATTGGCACTCTTCAGGACTGACGACAACTGTCTGTGGTGCTCTAAAAGAGGGATTGAAGGATGTTTCAAAAGAAATCGGTCTTTTTATCTGCGGTGGCAAAGGCGCAACTTCTCGCAAGACCCCTTTAGAAATAGAAGAAATCAGTTCAAAGAGAAGGATAAAAGTACATCCTGAAAAACTAATTTATTCCAGTAAGATGTCAGCAAAAGTAGATTCAACTGCATTACAGGATGGATATCAGCTTTATCATCACTGTTTTATCTTTAATCAAGAGGGAAACTGGACAGTTATCCAGCAGGGGATGAACACATCTAACCGGATGGCTAGGCGGTATCACTGGTTAGGAAAAGAGGTCGAGGATTTTGTCTGTGAGCCGCATAAAGCTATTTGTTGTGACCGAAAAGAAGAGGTTATCAATATGGTGGCAAAAAAAAGCGAGGACTGTCGTAAGGTGAGTACAATTCTAGCAAATGAAGAACCAAAAAGAGTTATTGATGAATATAAAAAGATTAGACAACTTAACTTATCTCCTCGTCACACAGTATCTGTAAATGATATTAGAAGCCAGAACTTAAGAAAGATTTTAGAGTTGACCTACGAAAAAAGACCGGATAATTTTGAAGCGCTTTTGGGAATTAAAGGCGTTGGTCCAAAGACGATTCGTGCACTTTCTCTCATTTCCGAGCTGATTTATGGTAAGCTTGCCTCATTTGAAGACCCAGTGAGATTTTCTTTTGCTCACGGAGGGAAGGACGGTCATCCTTATCCCGTAAATAGAAGTCAATACGATCTATCGATTCAGATATTAAAAGAGGCAGTGAATCTTACCAAGATAGGAAAAACAGAGAAATTAAAGGCATTGAGAAGGTTAAACGATAACTTTTAGATATTTTTTAAGTCAGTTTTTCGTTCATCAAAAGAAAAATGACCCCAGATTCATTTCTGAGTTAGTTTCATAAATCAAACCAATTAAATCATTGAATTATTTATAATTTTCTGATATAATTAGAAAAATTTATTTTTTAAAAATGACTAAAAATATCAAACTTACAATCTTCCTTCTTATTATTCTTTGCACTCTATTTATCTTATCCTGCCTCTCTTATGCCTATCAACATGACCATAAGCATGTGCTTGTTCTCAATTCCTATCATAAGGGCTATGTCTGGTCTGATAAAATTATGGAAGGAATCCTCTCTGTTCTAGAATCTGAAAAGAAAAATATTGATATACATATCGAGTATATGGATACGAAAAGAATTCATGATGATACGCACTTTCAAAATCTCTATGAACTTATTAAACACAAATTCTCCGGATTTAAGTTTGATGCTATTCTCACCTCTGATGATAATGCGTTTCACTTCCTTCTTAAATATAAAAAGAAACTATTCCCTGACGTTCCAGCAGTATTCTGCGGAATTGAGGATTTCAAAGAGGCTAATTTGCATAAAGATATTACCGGAGTCGTAGAAGATTATGACCTTAGAGGCACCATTAATATTGCCTTAAAGTTGCATCCCAACATAAAAGAAATTTTTGTCATTAGTGATAAGACAAGATCAGGACAAATTCATATAGAAAAAGTGAATAGTATAATCCCTGATTTTAAGGATTCCGTAAAATTTACATTTCTCATAGATCTTGATGCAAAAGAACTTCAAGAAAAGATTAAGAATTTACCAGATGATTCTATAGTCCTTTTTCTCAGTTTCTTTAGAGATAAATCTGGTAGAGTTTTGTCTTATGATAAAGCTGCAACTTTAGTTACGGATAAGAGCAATATTCCGGTATATACCTGTTGGGATTTTTATCTTGGCTATGGAGTCATTGGGGGAATGATGGTTAATGCTTTTTATCAGGGTAAGACAGCAGGGGGGATGGCTCTTCGTATTTTGAATGGAGAGAGAATTGAAAATATTCCCGTTCTTAAAAAAAGCCCAAATCGCTACATGTTTGATTATAAACAGATGCAGCGTTTTGGCATTAAACTTGCTGACCTCCCCGTAAATAGCATTGTTATTAATAAGCCATCTCCCTTTTATACAATACATAAAAATTTAATCTGGACTGGTTTAATAGGATTTCTCTCTCTTTCATTTGGCATATTTATTTTCCTTATTATTAGTTCAAAACGCAAGCGTGCTGAAGAGGCTTTGAGGCTATCTCAATTTTCTGTCGATAAAGCTGCAGATGCTGTCTTTTGGATGGGACAAGATGCGAGATTAGTTTATGTTAACGAGACTGCCTGCCGCAAATTAGGGTATTCACGCAAGAAGCTTCTCTCCATGACAGTACATGACATTGATCCGAACTTTCCCAAAGAGGTCTGGCAAGAACATTGGGAGGAGATTCGAAAGCGAGGCTCCTTTATTTTAGAATCTCATCATAAAAAAAAGGATGGAACGATTTTTCCAGTAGAGATTATCGTAAATTACATCAATTTTGATGGAAAGGAGTTCAACTGTGCCTTTGCTCGCGATATCGCTGAGCGTAAAAAGAGTGAGGAGGAAATTAAGAAGAAGACATTACAGTTAAAGACCCTTTATGAAGTAGATAAAAAGATTGCCTCTATTGTCTCAAGAGAAGAACTCCTCCCATGGATAGCAAAGCAGGCGGCTCGACTTCTTGAGGCTGATGAGTGTGTTTACCGGATAAGAGGGGGGGATTATCTTCTTAGGGGTGGCGGTACCAAAGAGGGTATGGAATTAATGAAAAAGGAGAGGTTAAAGATCGGTGAGAGTTTAAGTGGGTGGATTGCCAAAGAGAAGAAACCCCTTATCATTCCAGATGGTTATGCTGATGATCCAAGGCTTATTCCAGAGCACAGGAAGAAAGCAGCAGAATATGGTTTCAGATCTGCACTTGGTGTTCCTATGTGTATAAAGGGAAGGGTCATAGGGGTTTTAAATATTATATCAAAAAAGCCAAGGAGATTTTTAAAGGCAGATATTGAGCTTTTATCTGACTTTGCTGATATGTCAGCGATTGCCCTTGAGAAGGCAAGGCTTTATGAAGAAGTCATAGAGAAGGTTACGGAGCTCAACGCCCTTTATGAGGTGAACAAGATGATCACCTCTGAGATAAAGAGGGGGAAGCTTGTACCTCTGATTGCTGAGCAGGCAAATAAGCTCTTAGGAGCAGATGGGTGTAAGTTCAGGTTAAGGGAGGGAGATGAGCTGGTTCGTTCCTATGGCACCAAGCAAAGCATTGAATTGATGGTAAAGGAGAGGATAAAGATTGGTGAGAGTTTAGGGGGAATTATTGCCAAGGAGAAGAAGCCTTTGGCTATTGAGGACATACGAGAAGACAAAAGATATATCAAGGAGCACCGGGAGGTTGCCAGGAGGCTTGGTTTTATCTCTTT
>DATKYB010000080.1 GCA_035528715.1 Nitrospinota bacterium
AATACCAAAATGACGATATAAAGGACGTTTTCTTTCTTGGTGTTTAAGGCTTTAATTAAAGGCTCAATTGCTCCAATCTCTTTCAAAGCATCTATGAGAAGTTGTGTTCTTCTATCTTCTTTAGAATCTAAACTTTCAGCAATCGTTAATAGAGATCTTACAGACCTTTCATCCCCTATCTTTCCCAATCCTTTTATTGCATAGTTCTGAATACTATTATCCTGATCTTTTAAAGCATCATATAAATATTTAGTAAGCTTTTCCGTATCGATCTTTCTTAAAAGCTCTTTTGGAGTCTTTTCTGATATCTCGATAAGGGTTTTTACAATTACATTACGGATGCTCTTCTTAGTACTCTTGAGTAGCTGGACCAAAGGAGATATGGCTCGTGGATCACCTATTTTTCCAAGGGCTTCAATAACAGCATACAATACCAAATTATTATGAACTTTTAATAATCTAATAAGTGGCTCTACAGCCTTTTTGTCCTTGAAATTTGCTAAAGCTTCAATAATGGAAAACTTAACCCAATCATTCTGATCCTCTAATTTCTCTAAGAGAGACTCTACAGCTGAAGGGTTTCTTAACAAACCAAGACTCGTAGCAGCCGAAGCTCTAACATTAAGGTTTTTATCATCTAAACTTTCAATTAAATTTTCTGTTACTCTCTTATCATCGATACTTCCAAGGATATCTGCCACAAAACATCGGATGTCATCATC
Source organism: Nitrospinota bacterium (assembly GCA_035528715.1). Taxonomy (NCBI): domain Bacteria; kingdom Pseudomonadati; phylum Nitrospinota; species Nitrospinota bacterium. Next base: position 723 of record DATKYB010000080.1, read on the forward strand.
TCTATCTTTTAAAAGGGGCAAGAGTAGTTCAATTCCTTGGCTTCCTACTTTTTCTAAAATTTCAAACGCGCTGTTTTTTACAGAAAGATCATTATCCCTTAATAATGGAAGAATGTTATAAACAGTTATCTCTCCCCCTATCTTTATCAAAGATTCTGTAGCGGCTTCTTGAACCCCTTTATTCTTATCTCTCAAAGCTTTGATGAGATAATAGATTGATTTTTCATCCTTAATTTCACCTAGCTTTTCTGCTGCTTCTTTTCGATACAAATCTTCCCTGCTTTCCAGCATTTCAATATATCTATCTGTTTTTAAGATAGACTTCTCCATTTTCTCTTCTGCTTCTTAAATAAGATGAAGTTTAATAATTGTTACTCTCTTTTTAATAACGAGAAAATACAGTTTAAAATTTACTTTGTTATTCTCTTATTCTTCTACTTCTAATGTTTTTTTTAACTTTCCTCTCAGTCTCAACATCGCCCTGGTATGAATCTGAGAAACCCTTGACTCTGTAATATCTAACACCTTTCCTATCTCTTTCATTGTTAATTCTTCATAATAATAGAGAGATACTACTTGTCTTTCTTTTTCAGGCAATTGATCGATTGCCTTTGCTGTAATCTCTTTTATTTGTTTAGTCTTTAATAATAAGGAAGGATCCATTTTTCTGCTACCAGATAGCGATTCGATCAGATTCACCCTCTCATCTTCTGAAAGATTCCTTCCTAATGATTCTTTGCTTATCAAAGAAACACCACGAGCTTTATTCAGAATTTGATGTAAATCTTCTAATCCGATACTCAAAGATTTTGCAACCTCTTCATCCGTTGCAGCTCTCCCTAGTTTTTGTTCCAAATTACTATAAACCTTTTCCAACCTATTTATCTTTTGTCGCACGGATCTGGGGATCCAATCAAGAGACCTTAAATCATCTAATATCGCTCCCTTTATCCTAAATTCGGCATATGTTTTAAACTGAATATCCCTTTCAGGATTAAATTTTTCTAACGCGTCAATCAATCCAATCACTCCTGAACTAATAAGATCATTTATATCTACATGAGAAGGTAATCTGGCAGCAATACGTTGAGCAATATATTTAATCATAGGTGCATATTTTAGAATTAACTGTTCTTTAACTGACGGTTCTTTATATTCATATTTTTCTTTTAATTTTTTCTGTAATATCTTGGCCACCTTCAGTTCTCCAGTGATAAATTATTCTTTTTTTAAATTCATATGATTTTGAAGTATCTGTTGCCAGAAAAATTGAATATTCCCTTTTGGATGTGTTCTTGGAGAAATCTTTGAAATCGATTTAGCCAGAGCAGCAAAAGACCTGCCTGCCTTTGAACTTGGATAAAGCTCTACCAATGCTTTCTGTTGTCTTACTGCTTTAGTTACGCTCTCATCAAAAGGAATAGAACCTAAATAATCGATTGAGATATCCAGAAATCTATCAGCAGCAACGCTTAACTTTTTAAATACCTCTTTTCCTTCCTTCTCATCTTTTACAGAATTGACAATAAGCCTAAAATATTTTTCTCCATAATTTATTGAAAGAACCTTCATGAGAGCATACGCATCAGTAATTGAAGTAGGCTCAGGAGCCGCTATAACTATAATCTCTTGAGCCGCTACGTTAAAGTACATAACATTCGAAGAAATACCTGCAGCTGTATCAATAAGAAGTATATCAATATTTTCATCGAATTGATCAAATTCAGACAACAATCTAAGTCTCTGCTCGTCAGTTAATGCAGAAAGCTCTTGTATACCAGAACTTGCTGGAATAATTTTTATACCCTTCGGGCCCTCCACTATTATTTCAGAGAAACTCTTTTTCCCAATCAATACATCTTTTAGATTATATTTCGGGATCAAACCTAAAAGCACGTCTAAATTCGCTAATCCTAAATCAGCATCAAAAACAACAACTCTTCTATTCAACATGGAAAGAGAAATGGCTAAATTAGCCACAATATTTGTCTTTCCAACTCCTCCTTTTCCACTTGTAATGGCCATTACCATTATTTGTTTATCTCTTTTTTGTTGAGAACTATTTGTGTTTTCATTCATCTTTGACATGTATCTTAAAGTTGATGCTTGGTCCATTATTCTTCTCCTCTTTATTTAGTTTTTTGAAAGGTTTAGAATTAAATCAACAATCCTCTCTGGAACAGCAACTTCTATATCTTCTGGTATCTTCTGTCCAGTTGTTAAATACGATATAGGGATATTTGTATTTATCGAATGATTGAATATACTTCCAAAATTTGTGCTTTCATCTAGTTTAGTAAATAGTAACCTGTCTATTGGAATCGCTGAAAATTTATTTATAATATTTGAGAGATCATTATCTTTAGTAGTTATACTTAAAGCCAGATGTGTCTCTAAAGAAATCCCATTATTAAAAAGGGATTTTAATTCATTGAGATGAGCTGAGTCTTGATAGCCTCTACCAACAGTATCAATTAATATCAGGTCTTTGTCTTTATACCCATTAACAAAATCTTTAAAATTTTTCATGCTTGAAATAATATCTACAGGTATTTTAATTATTTTTGCATACATCTTTAACTGCTCTATAGCGCCTACTCTGTATGTATCTACGGTTGCTAATACCACCTTTTTTTTCTTTAACATAGAATAGATTGAAGCTATTTTAGCAATAGTTGTTGTCTTCCCAACTCCTGTTGGTCCGACTAATACGACTATCTTTCGATTATTTTCCTCTAATTTTATTGAACCAGATACTTTTAGCATATCCATCATTATTTTTGCTAAACATGACTCAAGATACTCCTTGTTTTCCAATTTAGATTTCGGACACATTTTGTTCGTTTTATCAATAAGCTCAAGAGCAAGCCTCTCGTTTATCCCATTTAATATCATTTCCTTATAAAGTTCTTTAATATTTTGAGAATAAATGCCTTTTTTTTCTAATACAGGACAAATCATCTTATTAAAATAATTCAGCTCTTCCTTAATCTTTTGACACTCTACAGGAAAACCACAACCATTTTTACTTTCTGAAATAGAATTGAGCATATCTTTCATCTCACCCAATTCTCTATATAGAGGATCTAGTATTAAATTTGAATCTGAGAATTGATTAAACCGATTAACTCTTTTAAAACTGAGATTATTAGAAACCTTTTCGTCTACTGCAGCTGTTACTTCTACTAACTGTCGACTAAAGAGGCCAAATTTTAACCCACCCTTTTTAATGTT
>DATKYB010000081.1 GCA_035528715.1 Nitrospinota bacterium
CTATAGAAAAAATAGGATGTATTCCTATTAAATTATAAAGAGGTATTGAGATAATATCGAAAAGTAAAAGCTTTTATGATTTCTATTTTGTGAAATTGTAAAGCCCGACCCTGAAAGAAGCGAAGGGTTATAATAGGAGGATATTATGACTATCTATTCTCATTCTCGCCTGGAAACCTTTAAGAGTTGTCCTTTAAAATACAAGTTTAACTATATCGATAAGATTAAAAGAGAAGAAGAGGGCATCGAGGCTTTTTTAGGTTCTCGCTTTCATGAGGTAATGGAAAAAATTTATAAAGACCTCCCCTTTAGGAAATACAGTTTGGATGAACTGCTGGATTTTTATGAGGATGATTGGGATAAGAATTTTCATCATAAGATCGTTATTGCCGACAATGAAAGAAAAGCCAAGGATTATAAAGAAATAGGGAAGAAGTTTATAGAAGATTATTATAAGCGCTATTATCCTTTTAACCAGGGGAAAGTTTTAGGCATTGAACGTCAGGTATTTATAAATTTAGATGATCAGGGGGAATATAAATTAAGGGGATATATAGACCGCTTAGACCAGGTAAAAGACCGAACTTATGAAATACATGATTATAAGACCTCTAAATCTCTTCCGGAGCAGAGCAGGATGGATGAAGACCGCCAGCTGGCTCTCTATCAGATAGGGATTCAAAAGATGTGGAATGATGTTTCCAAGGTAGAGCTGGTGTGGCATTATGTAGCCTTTGACAAAGAGATCAGGTCAAAAAGGACGGAAGATGAGTTAGCTGAATTAAAAAAAGATACCATTGATTTGATAAAGAAGATTGAAGCTACCCGGGAGTTTTTACCTAATGAGAGCACTTTGTGCGGATGGTGTTATTATCTGGATATCTGTCCTTTATATAAACATGAATATATGGTGGGGGATCTGCCGGTAAATAAATATCTAAAAGATAGTGGCGTTAAATTGGTTAATGAGTTTGCCAGATTGGATGATAAAAAGAAGGGATATCAAGGAAAGATTGAAGAGATCGATGAAGAGCTGGAAGAGATAAAAGAAGCGGTTATAAAATATGCCGGAAGTATAGGGGTAGAAGTGGTGATAGGGAGTGGCCATCAGCTAAAGATTAGTTCCGGTGAAAAAGTCAATGTGCCGGGCAAAGGGAGCAAGGAGAGAGAATCTTTAATAGAGTTGTTAAGCCAATTAAATAGATTGGAAGAAGTATCTGCCTTTGATGCCGCTGAATTGAAAAAGGTAATCAAAGAGGGAAAATGGGATTCGGTTATTTTAGATGAGATAAAAAAATTGGTAGAGATTGAAACAGTAAAATCAGTCCGCTTATCAAAAATCAAGAGAGAAGATTAAAGTGACAGGGATACATCCCATTTTAATAAATAAAGAGGAGAGGATATAAATGGGCGCTAGTTATATTCATGAATTGTTTCCTTGACAGGATTCATAACGTTATATAAAATAATACATAGAAGGGAGGCAAAAAAAAGGTAAGAAATTAAAAGAGCAAAAAGGAATCAGCCAAAAAGAATTCTAAATCACAGAAGTTTGAATGATAATAAAAAATCAAAGTAAGGAGGATTATTATGAAACTGAAAAAAGATTGTTTGTTTCTCGTTTTTTTCGCTCTTTTGTTGATTTTTGTTTTTTCAATCACCGTTGGAGCCGTTGAACAGCCGGTTTTGATTGTAGGGGCAATTTATGTTGGCTCTGTCAATGATGCCGGGTATAACCAGGCCCAGAAAGAGGGGCTGGAAGAAATGAAGAAAAACATCCCGGGAATCCAATTACTGGAAGCTGAAAATGTTCCTGAAGGCGCGGAAGCCGAACGGGTGATAGAAAACATGATTCAGCAGGGGGCCAAACTGATATTTCCAACCAGTTTTGGGCATATGGAACCCGCTGCGAATGTCGCTAAACGCTATCCGGAGGTTATTTTCATGCATGCAGGAGGATGGATACAAGCCGATAATTTCGGGAACTATTACGGAAATATGCCGCCTTCGTTTTATCC
>DATKYB010000082.1 GCA_035528715.1 Nitrospinota bacterium
TTTACTATGAGGCTATCCTTCTTTGGCTCTATATCTCCTTGAAATATTCCATGAACAGAATCATACTTTAAGAGATGGGCGAGGGTCTTTGTGTCAGTAATGTCATTAACAGCAGCAAAATCCATATCTTTATTGTTAATAGACGCCCTGAAAAAGTTTCTCCCAATCCTCCCAAAACCATTAATTCCTACCTTTATTGCCATTTTGCACCTCCTGTTAAGTTATGATTGTAAAAAATTATGTTACAAATCATTTCTTGATAAGTCAATAACTTTTTCTTTGGGCGTTCTTTTATAAAAATAATAAATCATTATTCATTAAAGACAAGATTTTGGAAAAATATTGTATATTGGTGCTAAAATTTAATTCATTTTAACTTTTTTGAATCAATTTCAACATGTCATGGATAAGACAAAGACATCTACCTTTCTCGCCCCTTCCTTTTTAAGGATTCTCGAACATTCATTTACTGTTGCACCTGTAGTAAAGACGTCGTCTATTAATAAAATATTTTTATCTTTAATCTTTTCCTTTCCTATAACCCTAAAGGCATCCCTTACATTTTTAAATCTCTCATTGACTTTGAGTTCTAATTGAGGTTTTGTATGTCTGTATCTGGTAAGATTATCTGCTAAAACTGGAACTCCAATTTGTTTACCTATATTAATCCCTAAAAGCAAAGATTGGTCAAAACCCCTTACTCTTAATCTTTTTTTATGTAGAGGCACGGGGATAATAGTATCAAAATCGATTCTTTCAAATCTATTATTCAGATTAGCAATCATTATCTCTGATAATAACTTTCCCAAGGCCCTTTTTTTCTGAAATTTATAGATATGAATAAGTTCTTTTAAGATACCGCTATAGACCCCAGCGGCCCTAGCAGAATTAAAATGAAATCTTTTTTCTCTACATTGAAAACATAAATGTTCTGGACTATATGCCAATGTTTCCTTGGAAATAAATGGCCTGCCACAAACTTTGCAGTAAGGATATTGGACAATCTCGATTTTGTTAAAGCAATCATCACATATAAAATCCTTTTGCGAATCTCTTAAGATGGAAAAACATACGACACATTCCCGCGGAAGAATAAAATCAAGAATATTTTTGATGAGATTCATTTTTTTAATCCTTTAACAGTCAGAATATGGAGGAAAAGAGAAGCCATTGCTTATGTTTTATAATGTCGGAGGACAGAGAAACACATAATAGTTTACAATTTTTCCTTTGGTCTTCCTCCCTTTATTTCTACCACGGCATATGATTGCCCTGATAGTTAAAGAAGCTGCCTGAATCGGACGGTTTTAACTTAGAGATTACCGTCATCATTCCTCTAACTGATTCGTCTGCTGATATGGGGGCTTCAGGGCCACCCATATCAGTTTTTACCCAACCAGGATGCATGACCACAGAACAAATGCGCTGTTCTCTGAGTTCATGTGCGAGACTACGGTTCATCATGTTAAGAGCAGCCTTTGATACCCGATAAGCGTAATCACCACCGCTTTTGTTGTCATCGATGGATCCCATCAAAGAGGTAATGTGAATAATCTTTTTTTCTTTGCCCCTTTCTAGTAATGGAAGAAAGCCTCGAGTTACGCGGATAGGACCAAGAACATTAACATCAAAGGTTTCCTTTACGATTTCAAGATTCAGATTCTTGACCGAATCCTGGGGTTTACCACCAAAGATTCCGGAATTATTGATAAGGATATCTACAGAGCTCCACTTCTTTTGCACGGTATCCACTGCTTTTTGAATAGCAGTTTCATCGGTGACGTCAAAAGAGACAAGAAAGAGATGCTCTTCGTACATTTCTCTTAAACGCTTAAGTTCTATTGCTTTTTCAGGCTGTCTCGCCACAGCGACAATACGGTCACCCTTTTCTAAGAAAGATTTGACAAATCCAAGGCCAATACCGCGATTGGCTCCGGTTATGACTATGATTCTTTCAGACATTTCCTCTCCCCCTTTTTATAAGGATGGTCTTGATCTTCAAAAATTAACTTATATTCATAAATAAATATAATTTTTTTAAGAATACGATTAAATTGATTTTGTTATTATATGGAAAAAAAACATAGAAGCAAGCAAACTCTCATTATGCAAATATAGCTTTTCAGTTAAGCCGTGACAATACATATCAATATTATTCTACTATTGACTTTAAGACTTATTTCTGTAAATTAACCGTATTAATAAAGTGAATCCCGAAAAATAAGGCTTTAGCATAATCAAAGAAAATTTTATATGAAGAATTCGTGAATAGGAGAAGATTAATGAGAAGCAAGGTCTATTTCGCAAACTTAAAATGCGATTATGACCATAATCTTCTGGACAAGACATCCCTTCTCTATAAAAAGGCTGACTTTGGAAGTCTTATAAAAGAGATGGATTTTGTTGCAATAAAGCTCCACTTTGGAGAAGAGGGGAACATGACTTTTTTACAGCCCTCTTTTATAAGAAGGATTGTTGAAGAGGTAAAGAATTGCGGGGGTAACCCCTTCTTAACAGACACGAACACTCTATACAGTGGGGAGAGAAGAAATGCGATTGACCATTCTGTTCTTGCTGCAAAGCACGGCTTCGGTCTCTTTAGTACTCATGCCCCTATTATTATAGCCGATGGGCTGAGGGGACTGGACTATATTAAAGAAAATATTGATGGTAAATATTATAGAGAGGTTAATATTGCCAGCGGAATTTATCATTCTGATGCAATGATTGTTGTTTCCCATTTTACAGGGCACGAACTCTTTGGATTTGGAGGTGCCATTAAGAATTTGGGAATGGGATGCAGTAGCCCCAGTGGGAAACAGATGATACACTCAGACGTTCTGCCCAAAGTCAAGGCAAAGAAATGTATAGCGTGTGGAATGTGTATCAAGTGGTGTCCAGTTGATGCTATTTCCTGGTCTGATAAAAACAAAGCAAAAATTGATAAAAAGATATGTATTGGCTGTAGTGAGTGTGTGGTTGTGTGTAAATACAAGGCAATAGGTATTAATTGGAAAACGGATGAGTCCACTGCTCAAGAGAAAACCGTTGAGTATGCCTTAGGTGCCGTTAAGAATAAGAGAGATAAATGCGGCTACTTTAATTTTCTTATTAATATAACTCCTGATTGTGATTGCGTTGACTTTAATGATCTTCCTATTGTTCCTGATATCGGTATGCTGGCATCAAAAGATCCAGTAGCCATTGATCAAGCATCAGTAGATATGGTGAATCATACTACAGGCATTTCGAGTTCTCGTTTAAAAGATAATATTCACTCTAAAGACAAATTCTATGACGTGACTGAGATGAAAAGCGATTCTATCCTAAGCTATGGGGAGAAGATGGGTCTAGGTTCAAGAAATTATGAGATTATCGAGGTCGGTTGATTAAAAAATTTAAACTAAATTAAGAAATTTTCTTGAAAGAGAAAGATTTTAAAAACAAAAGTATCGTTTTTCCAAAAAGGCAAAGAGGAGACCCTGTCCTTTCTCAAGATGCTTTATTCATTCCTTCACAGTGGGAATTTAAACTGGCAATAGATAATTTTGGACTGAAGAACTTCAAGACATCTCGTTTAGATTTTTCGTCTCTATACTTTCTTTCCTCCAGAAATAAAAGAATCGCCATAGTTGGTCCTGCTATCGGTGCACCAGCAGCGGTCTTGATTTTGGAAAAACTGATTGTCCTTGGGGTAAGAAATGTGTTTGTTCTAGGAAGCTGCGGTTCGCTTCAAGATGACATAAAGATTGGGGATATCATTATCCCAGAAGAAGCGATCAGAGAAGAAGGCACATCTTTTCATTATATCAATCGTGATTTTGTTCCCAGGGCCAGTGGAAAAATGGTCGGTCTGATATCAAAGATATGTCTTAGACAGGGACTGGATCATAAGATTGGAAAGATATGGACTACGGATGCTCCTTATAGGGAGACAATCAAAAAGGTAGAAAAATATAAAAAACAAAATATCCTTGGGGTAGATATGGAACTATCTGCTCTCTTTACTGTTGCCTTCTCAAAAAAGATAAGTTTGGGAGCCCTTTTGATCGTTTCTGATGAACTCTCCTCTCTTAAATGGAAAAGGGAATTTCACTCAAAAAAATTCAAAACATCTTTTAGAGATGGATGTAAGATTGTATTAGAGGCCATCGAGAGATTCTCTTAATCTTGTTGCAGTCCTTGTCCATCTTTAAATATAAAGGATGAAATGCTTGAAAAAGATACTTTTCTATATTAGTGGACATGGATTCGGTCACACTTTGAGAATGATAGAGGTAATGAAACAGCTCTATCTATCCAGAGACAAGATATCCTGCATTGTAAAAACCACGTCGCCAAAATGGTTATTTGACTTAAGCCTCAATGATCCCTTTGATTATTTTTCATTCAAAGGCGACATAGGAGTCATCCAAAGGGATAGTCTTAATCTCGATAAATTAAAAACATTAAGAGAGTATGCTGAGCTCTTAAAGATAAAAGAGATTCTTGTAAAAGATGAGACTCAATATGCAGAGAGAAATAAAGTATCTGTTATTGTTGGAGATATTCCACCGATTGCCTTTGATATTTCACAAAGGATAAATATCCCTGGGATTGCCATTGGAAATTTCTCTTGGGATTGGATATACAAGGATTATGTGAGGGAATTTCCTCAGTATCAATTTCTCATTGAAGAGATAAAAAACTCCTATTCCAAAGCAGATTTGCTTTTGCGTCTTCCCTTTTATGGCGATATGTCTATCTTTTCCCGAAAAGAAGACATCTCCCTTATTATAAGAGATTCAGATCTTTCTAAAGATGAGATTATAAAAAGACTTGGATTAGAGAAATATTTTTCATTAAAGAAAAAAGTGGTTCTTCTCTCTTTCGGTGGCTTTTATAATGCCCGGATTGATTTTAACGCTCTAAATAAGCTTAAGGATTATTTCTTTTTATCATTTTCAAAAATTCCTCTTAAAAATCCTGAAAATATAAAGGTCCTGCCCCCAAGATTTATTGACCACCATCATCTATTAAAGGTTTGTGACATTGTAATCAGCAAACCGGGATACGGAATCGTCGCAGAATGTATTGCCAATAAAAAACCCCTCCTCTATACCTCAAGGGGTGATTTTGCTGAATATCCTATTTTAACAAAAGGAATGAAGAGATATATTCCTAGCCTCTTTATCCCACGAAAAGATTTTCACTCAGGGGAATGGGGCTCTTACCTTAATGATATTCTTTTGAGTCAAAAAAAGAAAAGAGAAGAAATGAAGTGTAGCGGTGCAAAGGAAGCTGCTAAAAAAATCTTAAAATTTCTCTGAAACAGGAAATAGTCATAAAGAAGTTTTCAAGAAGAGAAGAGGGGTTCAAGGAGTCAGAGGAGGGAGGATATCCTATTTTAGATTCATTCAATTTTTAATTGACTTGAAAAACAATAAATGTTAATTTTTTCAAGTTTTTGTTTTGAATCAATATTTAAGCTCTTCAATGAAGGCGGTGAGGAGTGAAAACGAAACTTTTTTTCAGGTAGATTAAAATACTTTTTCAAGGGGGCAGAGATGAAGATACGTTTTCTCCTAGTGCTGTTTTTGGTTTTATCCTTATGTTTAATTTATGGACAGTCTATGGCGTCAGAATCAAAAGGGGATGAGGCCGGTGGTTCCCATGTTATTGCATCAGCACCTCATCAAGCCGAACAAGGAAAAGAGGCTGCGCATGGTGAAGCACAAAAACACGAAGGTACTGGTTTAGGGAAGGTTCTTCCTATATGGAGCGCTCTACCTTTTATCGGCATACTCCTCTCCATTGCCCTATTTCCTCTTTTTGCACCAGAGTTCTGGCATCATCACTTTCCAAAGATATCAGCTGCTTGGGCTCTCATATTTGCCGTTCCCTTCGTCCTGGCTTACGGTGGGGATGCCATGTATGAGATACTCCATATCTATCTTATTGATTATTTCCCCTTTATAATCCTCCTCTGGGCTCTTTTTACGGTTGCTGGTGGGATTTTGTTAAGAGGAACCCGTGCAGGAACCCCTGTAGTCAATACAGGGTTCTTAGTTGTCGGGACAATCCTTGCATCATGGATGGGTACAACAGGTGCTGCAATGCTCTTAATCAGACCTGTAATCCGGTCAATTAAAAACAGGCAATATAAGGTTCATACCATCATATTTTTTACCTTCTTGGTTGCCAATATCGGGGGCTCACTCACGCCTCTTGGTGACCCGCCCCTATTTCTTGGATTCATTCATGGGGTTCCATTCTTCTGGACATTCAACATTCTTCCCCACATGATTTTTGTAAGCTTCCTCGTCCTTACGGTCTATTTTATCATCGATACCATTCTCTTTAAAAAAGAGATGAAACAGGGAAATTCTTCTTTTGAGGCACAATTAAAGGAAGAAAAGCAACCCTTAAGGCTCGTGGGTAGCTATAATTTCATCTTTCTCGCTGGGGTTGTCGGCGGAGTTTTGATGAGTGGTATGGTAAAACTGGGTTCGGTAAATATATTGGGCATACACGTTGAAATTCAAAACATGCTGAGAGACGGAATTTTAATCTGTATGGGCCTTCTCTCTATGAAATTCACACCTTGGAAGCTTCGGGAAGAAAACGGCTTTACATGGTTTCCTATTATGGAGGTGGCCTATCTCTTTGCCGCTATATTTATGACGATCGTTCCCGCCCTTGCCATGCTGAAGGCTGGTTCAGAGGGTTCGCTTGCCTTTATCATTAATGCGGTTAAAGAGCCCTATCATTATTTCTGGTTTACAGGAATTCTCTCCAGCTTTCTAGATAATGCCCCAACGTATCTTACCTTTTTAAATACAGCCCTTGGTAATTTCTACGCCGGCATGCCTGAGCTTCAGGCTGTTCATGCCCTGATAGCCGATAATGCCGTATACCTTAAGGCTATCTCAGCAGGCGCTGTTTTCTTTGGGGCAAACACCTATATTGGGAATGCGCCAAATTTTATGGTAAAATCGATTGCCGAGGAAAATGGTGTCAATATGCCAAGCTTCCTTGGATACATGCTCTATTCAGCAATTATCCTCTTCCCACTCTTTGTTCTGGTCACTCTGGTATTCTTTTAAGACCAGCCTATTAGCTTAAAAATGAGGGGCTAAGGTTTCTTAGCCCCTCTTGTTATTTCTGCACTTCAAATCCGCAAATACTTGTCATTTATGTAACTTTCTTGCTTGCCCAAGAAAGTTACATAAAAAGAGCTAAAATCAAGCCCTTATAAAAATTACCATTTTAGCACTTCAAATTCCGTGACCTTCTGGCTGTGTCGGTTTGGATTCGACCTCCGGAACCATCTAAAATCAATGTCTTACAAAATTTATTGATTTATTTATGGTTTGGGATTCTGAGGCATTGTGATAAATTTGTGATAAAAAATATCCAAAAATAATGTATTTTTTTATTGACAAAAAGGGCTATTTCTGTCAATAATAAATTTGCTTATTGCACAATGCGTCAATAGAAAAACTTATTTAAAAATCTTTATTAGAGGTAAAATATATTGAATTTCAAAGACTTCAAGGATTCATCTTCGGGGAAATGCATCAAAACACTAGAGGGATATTGGGCATTTGTTCCTAACCCCCTTCCGCCGCGTATTAAGTTTGATAAAAATATTATTTCACTTCTTTCCGAAGCTGACAGACTTCTTGGAGAACTATCAGGAACAGGAAGAGTGCTCCCCAATCCCTATCTCCTTATTTCGCCTTACATAAAGCGGGAAGCAGTATCAAGTTCTCGAATTGAAGGTACCCTAGCTTCGCTTGATGACTTATTCTTTTTTGAAGCCGAAGAACCGAAAGAACCGAAAGTTCCGGATGTCCGAGAAGTAAAAAACTATGTTGAGGCTATGAATCACGGTGTTGAACTTTTGAAAAAATTACCTGTATCAGCCAGGCTGATTTGTGAGATACATAAAGTTCTCATGGAGGGTGTTCGAGGGAAACATGCCACTCCTGGTGAGATACGCCGCTCTCAGAATTGGATCGGCCCGCCTGGATGTTCTCTTGACGAGGCTATATATGTGCCGCCACCAATAGAAGAAATGAAGAAAGCGTTGAGCGATTGGGAGAAGTATCTCCATGCGAAAAAGGATGAGCCGATATTAATTCAATGTGCGCTCATGCACTACCAATTTGAAGCTATCCATCCTTTTCTCGATGGTAATGGCCGAACTGGAAGGCTTTTAATTACATTTTTCCTTTGTGAAAAAGGTTGTTTAACCCAGCCTCTTCTTTATCTATCATCATTTTTTGAGAAGTATAGAAATGATTATTACTCAAGGCTTCTTTATGTCAGCAAGAAAGGCGAATGGGAAGAATGGATTAAGTTCTTTTTGCGCGGGGTTGCAATTCAATCAAAAGAAGCCATAGCTGATTCTAAAAAAATACTGGAATTGCATGGTGAATACCTTAAAATACTTGAAACTGCCGGCAAAATTCCTGATACTGCTTATCGATTGATTGATGAAATATTTTCAAATCCTGTTATTTCTATTTACAGATTGAGTAAAAAATGGGATTTACCATATAATTCAGTAAAAAGAGGCGTAATGAAACTTGTCAAAATCGGTGTTCTTGAGGAAAAGACTGAAAGGAAAAGGAAAAAGCTTTATATTGCTCCAAAAATGATGAATCTTTTAACTGGATCTGAAAAACAGACACATTAAATCCATTATTCATCTTTCTCTTTTTCCAGCCCAGATCTATCTTTTTTTCGAACCTCTCCCCATATCATTGTGTAAAAATCCATTCTGATAAATTTGTGATAAAACATATCATCAATCCCCTTCAGATTTTTCAGGGATTTGGCAAGAGAGCGAGGAAAAAAGAAGGAACTGTTTGAGAGCTAGGCTCGAGTTTGTTGCTTCTCCGAAGCGAGCGCGGTCAAATACCGATAAGAAAAATCTTGGGGTGCCCTTCTTTGGTAACTTTCTTGGGCACGCAAGAAAGTCACATAACAAACCCGCAAAAAACTATTGCAAAAATATCTTTTCCTGTGATAGAAAATAGTTAATTCATACTAAATCTGTAATTCCACTCATTGTAATTTTTGGTTCGAAAGAGGTAATAAGATGGGTACTGGCTTTTTAATATTTTTATCTTTTGTTTTTCTCGGATTAATTATTCTGTTTATAGTGACAAAAGATCGATGGAATTGGAAAGAGATTATTGTTCGTCCTATCATTTTAATATTGTCATTA
>DATKYB010000083.1 GCA_035528715.1 Nitrospinota bacterium
CTGAAGAGCCATGTTCAATGAATTTATCCGGCAAACCCATTCTCTTCACAACAACATTTCTAAGATTTTCCTTTTCAAAAAGTTCTAATACAGCGCTTCCAAATCCTCCTTGGATGGCATTTTCTTCAACAGTAAGGATCAAACCGCTCTCTTTTGCGACATTTATAATCATCTCCTTATCCAGAGGCTTAACGAACCTGGCATTCACAACCCCTATATTCATTCCTTCTTTTTCAAGATTTTGGGAAGCTCTCAAAGCAGGATAGACCATATTCCCAATTGCGATGATGGTCGCATCTTTTCCGCTCTTAAGTTCCTCTGCCTCTCCGATATTCAATACTTTTATCTCTTCATCCAATTGAACCCCTTCCCCTTTGCCTCTTGGATATCGAACAGCCGCAGGTCCGGGAAATTCTATAGCTGTTTTAAGCATATGCTGCAGCTCGTTCTCATCTTTTGGAGCCATGAGAACCATATTGGGAAGGGACCTCAGGTAAGTAAGGTCAAACGATCCATGATGCGTTGGCCCATCTTCTCCTACGATCCCTGCTCTATCCATGGAAAAGGTAACAGGAAGGTTCATCAAAGAGATATCATGGACAATGGGATCAAAGGCTCTCTGCAAAAAGGTAGAATAGATGGCTAAAACAGGCTTGAATCCCTCAAGGGCCAATCCTGCAGCAAAGAGGGTTGCATGAGCCTCGGCAATTCCCACATCATAAAATCTTTCTGGAATTTCTTTGGCTAAGGCGTCAAGACCAGTCCCTTCAGGCATAGCAGCAGTAATGCCAATGATCTTCTCGTCTGCTCTTGCCAGTTTTACTATGGTTTTTGAAAATACCGAGGTATAGGAAGGGGGACCAGATTTTTTTGGAACCTCACCTGTTTCTGGATTAAAAGTGGAGACGCCATGGTAAAAAATGGGTTTTTTCTCTGCTGGCTCATATCCTTTCCCCTTTTTAGTAACGACATGTATTAAGATGGGCCTCTCCAGACGTTTCGCATTTTTGAAGGTTC
Source organism: Nitrospinota bacterium (assembly GCA_035528715.1). Taxonomy (NCBI): domain Bacteria; kingdom Pseudomonadati; phylum Nitrospinota; species Nitrospinota bacterium. Next base: position 1,018 of record DATKYB010000083.1, read on the forward strand.
TGATAAGAAGAGGAAGGTTATGACCCTTAATGGGACCCACATATTTAAATCCTAGGTCCTCAAAGAGCATCCCTGGTGTGATAAATTTCCTAAAGGCCTCCTCAAACCTGCTTATTGTCTTCAGCATATGTTCTCCAATCCCTGGTATAGGCTCAAGCACACTCTTGGTATCCTTTCTGAATCTGGAATAGACCTGACCTGTTAGCACACGACTGAGATAGGCAGAGAGGGCACCCACATTTCCAGAAATTGACATCTCATTATCATTTAATATAACGATTAAATCCCTTTTTAAGTGGCCTGCCTGATTGAGGGCTTCAAAAGCTATTCCGCCAGATAAAGACCCATCGCCCACAACAGCCACGACCTTAAAATCTTCCTTTTTCATGTCTCTTGCCTCAGCCATACCTAATGCAGCAGATATGGCTGTAGAGGCATGTCCAGCATTATAGGCATCATAAATGCTTTCTTCTCTCCTGAGAAACCCGCTGATTCCTTGATACTGTCTTAATGTATGAAAGACATCTCGCCTGCCGGTCAATATCTTATGGGCGTAAGCCTGATGTCCCACATCCCATATAATCTTGTCCTTTGGAGCATCAAATATATAATGCAGAGCTATGGTTAATTCGATGGTTCCTAAATTAGAAGAGAGATGGCCGCCTGTTTTTGATACGGTTTTAATAATAAATTCCCTCAGCTCTTCAGCGAGTTGTGGGAGTTTATCTGGGGATAATTTCTTTAAATCCTCTGGGCTATTGATCTGCCCTAGTAAATTTTCCATTATTTAAGCTCTCATCCTTTCTCTTAGATGTTATGATTTTCTAAAGAGGATAAAATTAGCAATATCTTTTAAGAAAAAGGCTTTCTTCCCAAATATTTTTAAGGATTTTATTGCCTCTTCAATCAGCTGGGCTGCCTTTTGTTTTGATTCCTTTAAACCATATATGGCTGGATAGGTAGCCTTATTCTTATCCCTATCTTTGCCTGTATCCTTTCCTAAAACCTCTTTTTCCCCCTCAATATCTAAGATATCATCAATGATTTGAAATGCAAGACCAATTTTTTCACCATATTGACTGAGAGCCTCAATTTTTTTCTTGCTGCCTCCTCCTAAAAACCCCCCAGCCCGTACAGAAGCTCTTATTAAAGCGCCTGTCTTTTTCTCATGGATATAATTTACCTCATCCTTATTTAACTTTGATCCTACGGAAAGAATATCAACGGCTTGTCCGCCAACCATCCCCTCAGCACCGGCAGCAGCAGCAATTTCATTGATGGTCTTTAATAATAATTCTGGCTTAAAATTTTTTATGAGAGCGGGATCTGTTATGATCTGGAAGGCAAGGGCAAAGAGGGCATCACCTGTAAGAATGGCCATGGCCTCGCCAAATACCTTATGATTTGTCAGCCTCCCTCTTCTGTAATCATCATTGTCCATTGAGGGGAGGTCATCATGGATCAAAGAATAGGTATGGATAAGTTCTATAGCAGATGCAAAAGGAAGAAGGTTTTCTTCTTCACCTCCAACGACTTCACCTGCGGCAAGGGTGAGGATGGGTCTCAGTCTCTTTCCTCCTGAAAAGAGGCTGTATCGCATAGACTCCAAGAGCCTTGGCGGATACTTATGCTCCCAAGAGACATATTTTTCAAGAGCTTGATCTATCAGCTCCTTCTTGGCTCTCAGGGACTCTTTAATCTCTGTCTCATGCTCTTTGTTTAAATCAACCTTCATCTTCCTCTATCTCTTCAGTTTCAAAGGGTTTAGCCTTTATTTCCCCTTCCTGGTCCTTTGTTAATATCTCTATCTTTTTTTCTGCATCTTTTAGCTTCTTATTACAGATTTTGGACAGCTTGATTCCTTCCTCAAAAAGCTTTAGAGATTGATCGAGATCCAGATTCCCTTCCTCGAGCTTTCCTACAATCTCTTCCAATCTTTTTAAGGCATTTTCAAACTTTATCTCTGCCATGTTTATGCTCCTTTTAAGACCTTGTTAACCTCACAGACCATTTCACCCTTTGATACCTTTACATTAACCTTGTCTCCTTTTGATACTGAAGATGCATCTTTTATCAGCGTCATCGATGGGTATTTTTGACATATACTGTAGCCACGAGCTAATACGGATAAAGGGCTTAAGATATCGAGGGCTTCTAGGATACCCTTAAAACTTTCCCTCTTCATCACCATGCGGTATGTCATAAAATTTGTTATCTCCTTTTGCAGGGTATAGAGCGTACTTCTTATATGAGAAATCTTTGTTTTAGGAGTGAGGTGAAGAATATTCTTTTTTAGGCTGTTTGAGGCCTCACGCGTCTTATTAATGGATTGAAGTATATCCCTCTTCAATCTCATATTGAATTCGTCCACTCTTTGCTGATATTGATTGATCGTTCTTTCAGGATAGATAAAAATCTTTCTCCTCAAAATACTATCGAGGCTTGATTTTTGTTGATTGATGTAAGACATGACGCTTCTCGCGAGAAGGTCAAAGTTCATTTTAATCCTCTTAAGAAGCTCTTCTTTGCTTTGAATGACCATCTCTGCTGCTGCTGATGGAGTTGGTGCTCTTAGATCAGCCACAAAGTCTGAGATGGTGTAATCGATTTCATGCCCTATTGCAGAGATGATAGGAATCCGTGATCTGAAGATGGCCCGGGCGACCACCTCTTCATTGAAAGACCAGAGGTCTTCAATCGAACCCCCGCCCCTAGCCAGTATTAATACGTCTGCTGCCTTGGCGGAGTTCATCTCTTCTATGGCCATGGCAATCTCTTGAGCTGAACGCTCCCCTTGAACCCTGACAGGATAGATCAGCATATGGATATTGGCAAACCTTCTCTCCATGACCCTTAAGATATCTCTAATGGCTGCACCTGTTGGCGAGGTGATGATTCCTATTTTTCTGGGTAAGATAGGTATCGGCTTTTTATGTTCCTTATTAAAAAGCCCCTCCTTGGATAGCCTTTCTTTTAATTGCTCAAAGGCAAGCTGAAGAGCCCCTATTCCCTTTGGCTCCATATGTTCGATGATGATCTGATATTCCCCCCTTGGTTCATAAACACTGATATTCCCAAAGACAACCACCTGAAGGCCGTCCTCCAGTTGAAATTTTAGGTTTCTGTTCTGATATCTGAACATCACAGCCCGAAGCTGGCTCGATTCGTCCTTTAATGTCAGGTAGATATGTCCAGAAGAGGGGGTTTTTATGTTGGAAATCTCCCCCTCAACCCAGATGCTGGAAAACTTCACCTCGAGGGTATCCCGGATCATCTTTGTGATCTCGGTTACAGAATAAACCTTCTTCTCCTCTTCTAAATCCTCTGTGTCAGAATCAAAAAGGTCCATAAAAACCTCTGAAAAAAGACATAAAAAAATCTTACTCTTATGTAAGCGCTATTGTCAAGGCAAATGGAAGTTCTCAAAAAAGGACAATTTTTTAAACCTTTTTGAAAGGATTTTGGGAATAAAATCCCTTGTTCAAGTAGAAGAATTTAAGAAGATATGTTTTATTGATTTTGTGCTTGTTTTTTCGTATAATATATATAATTGAATCCCATTTATTTAATTTAACCAATTGATTTATAATAAGTTATTTTATTTTTTTCATGCGATAATCCAGCTCTATTTTTCGTTTTGGACTCTATCTGCTATTATTTTATACTAAGATGAGATTATAATCTTTTATACTTAATGCAAGGTGATTGATATGGAAAAAAGAGGTGCAAAAAAAGAGGAATTGATAACAGAATTAGAAAAACTGCGAAAGCGGATTGCCAAGCTGGAAGTATTAGAAACCGAGCATAAGAAGGCAGAGGAAGAACTCGAAAAAAAGACAGAACAGCTCATAACCCTCTTTGATTTAGGTAAGAAGATTACTTCTCTTGTCTCAAAAGAGAAACTCATCCCCTGGATAGCTAGGCAGTCAGCAAGGCTTCTTGGTGCAGATGTCTGCAAGTTCTGGTTAAAAGAGGGAAATTATTTAGTAAGGGGAGGCGGCACAAGAGAGGGTATGGAGTTGATGCAAAAGAGGAGATTAAAGATAGGGGAGAGTCTAAGCGGCATCATCGCAAAAGAAAAGAGGCCTTTGGCTGTCGAAAATGTTTTAGATGAGAAGAGATACATAAGAAAACATAGGGACGTAGCCAAGAGACTTGGATATGTATCCTTTCTTGGTGTTCCTATGATGATAGCAAAAAAAACAGTTGGTGTGATTAATATCTATACAAAAAATCCAAGAAAATTTAAAAAGACGGATATAGAGCTTTTATCTGCCTTTGCTGATATGGCTGCCTTAGCCCTTGTGAATGCCAAGCTGTTTAGAGATTTAGAACAGGAAATCGCTGAGCGAAAACTGGCAGAGGAAAAAATCCAGGAGTCTCTTGAAGAAAAAGAAATACTTCTCAAAGAGGTTTACAACAGGGTCAGGAACAACCTAGAGGTCACCTCCAGCCTGCTCGCCCTCCAGTCAGGGCTCATCAAGGATAAGGAGACTGCTCATATCTACAGAGAATGTCAGGACCGATTGAAGACCATGGTTCTTGCCCATGAGAAGATTTACCGAACCAAAGAAATAGCAAAGATCGACTTTAGGAAATACATCATAGCCCTCACAAAGACCCTCTTTTATTCTTATGGAGCGGATACAGATAAGATTGCCTTAAAGATTGATATTGACGATACTTTTCTTGATATTGACACCGCCATTCCCTGTGGACTCATCATCAATGAGTTTGTGACGAATTCACTGAAGCATGCCTTTCCCGAAGGGAGAGAGGGAGAGATTGAGATATCTTTCCATCAAAAGGGTAAAGATAAGTTAGAGTTAAAGGTAAGGAATAATGGGATTGCCCTGCCAGAAGACTTTGGTTTCAGGAATGCAAAGTCAATAGGGCTGCAGATGATTAATATCTTAGTAAACCAGCTTCAGGGCGAGGTCAGGATCAACAGAGATGTAGGAGCAGAATTTCAGATACTCTTTAGCGAAGAGAGACAGAGAAGGGATTAATCCGTTTAGTTTTTATTTCAAGCCTTTTTTCCCTATTCAATTAAAAATCAGTAGCTTAAAAACATTTTCATCGCAGATATTTTAAAAGACACACTTCTCCTCTTATAAAAACTTTCCTGATTGAAAGACTTTTATGAGGAAGGTATTTCTCCTAAAAAATAATGATTGATTAAAAAAAATTTTTTAATTATACGTTGGTTACTACCATTATAACAGTAAACAGTAACCAGCCACCGAATAGGGCAATTGCAACCAGTTTCTTCTTCATCTTTGGCCTGTCCTCCTTTCCCAAGCATTTTTTGGAATTTTTTGACTTTGAATTTAAACCCAGACAAAAAACCTTTTCTGTATATAAAAAAAATAGAAAGATGTCAACCCTAAAATTGAATTTTTTTGGTTGTTCGTTTTTCATTTGCTATTGCAAAAATAGACATATGGAAAGAAATTATAGTTATAGAAGGAACACTTAAGATAAGAAGAAATGCTTGGAATAATAAAACTTGCTCTTAACAAGGGCTTTTTTAAAAAATTATTAGCAAACATTGGTCTTATTCTATTTTTATTCCTCAGTTTTTGTTCTGTCTCACACTCAGATGAAGGATACAAATCAGAAAATCAACCAGAACCTTCATCACAGTCCAATAAAAGCAGACAAAAAGAGAGTAAAAGGGATACCCTATTTGAATTGTTTCCAGATGTTAATGCTGCGATTGAAGTTGAAGCTGTTAGCGGCGGAGATTATACTTCAGGAGTAACAAGGGAAGTTCAGTTTGACGCATTGAGAATAAAAAAGTTTTTCTTTCAATTCAGCATTAAGGAAGTAAGCCTTTTTGACCCCTCACCCAAACAGTATGACAATGAGCTGGAATATGTAGGATTGGGATATGAAACAGCAGATGGCAGGATCAAAGCCTTCTGGGATCATACATGCCATAACCCGAGCCGAAAATTATCCGAAAAGGAAAGAAACGACATTCACTGGAATGAAATAGGAATGGGGTATGAGACAAAAGGGATGAGGCTTGGTTATAAAAATGAGGGTATCACATTTGATTCGGGATCAAAATGGCTGAATCGTCTCAATTGGAAAGCCTCTCTAAGCAGAATCTGGATGAGGACAGAAAATGATTATGAATGGATGTTTAAATTCGGAATAAGGGATGATGTTTACAGAATGGGTAAACAGGTCTTTTTCTTCCAGTCAAGCCTTGACTCCATCTATGATGACAGGGGGATTAACTTCAACGCAAATCTTGAGATAGGGGACAGAATCTCTTTTGCTGAAAATATCTACCTCATTCCCTTTGTCTCCTACAGGCATTTTAATGATTGGTATGCTCTGGGAGAAGAAGAGAATTTCTTTTCAGCTGGCCTGCGCTTGGAAATGGGTTTGGGCCAAAGAATTTCTGAGGGCATTTCAGATATAAAGAAATCAACGATTTCATGGGCTCCGAAATTTCATATTTATGGGGGTTATACGAATATCATTGAGAATGACGATTTTGGCCACAGCAGTGAAATCGCTATTGACACAGACCTTTTGCAATTAGACCAAAATAAGACATTCAGACTCAATACCTATGCAGGAATTCTCACACGGCCTCATGATTATAACCCTCATAATGTGAAGTATGAGATAGGGCCTTCTCTGGAGATTAACTTAGATCATCTTGACTTTAAAATTTTTCATTCCTATGCCACCCTTTATGGTCTTGATGATGAGGGTGTGATCAGGGATTATCATCTTCTTGGCTTAGGACTCAAGAACAAGAAGGCTTCTCATTGGAGTTTTGATGCGAATATCGGCGCTTATCCGTTAACAAAAGATTTCGATTACTGGGGTGATGCAAGCGGAAGCCTGGGTTTTCAATTGCTCAAGGAAGGGATAACCCCATATATACAAAGCTCAGGTCATTTTTTGCAGGGGGATGATAATTCCTTATTTGGTCATGCCATTGAGGGAGGGATGAAGATTCCTGGGAAAAGAGGGAGCTTAAGTCTCTATTTCCGTTACCAGGATGATAGTGATGTTTTCAAATTTGGAAAAGGAATACAGAGACTGGCTGGAATCAAATTTAAGTTTTAATAATCGGCGACATCACGAATAGATAATAATATCTTCTATTCGCCGCTTTGGAACATGATGTTTATTCTCTTTGTCGCGCCAGTATTTGATATCCCCATCTGCATCAACCTCTTCAATGATCACAGTCTCTTTTGGCTTTCCGAGAGCCAGAACAAGGAGGATCTGATAACGGGATGGTATATTAAGGGCCTTTTGGAGTTCATCTCTTTTTACTGAACCAACCATACACCCGCCCAAACCTTTTTCAGTTGCACCCAGAAGAATGCTTAGCGCTGCAATCCCATGATCACAGCCAAAGTTCTGGGTTATTTCTCTATCTCCTAAAATGATAATATAAGCTGAAGGCTTTTCTCCCTCTTTTGGCCCGTCCCAATCTTTAAGATAACCAGCCCAGACCAGATGGGGAAAAATCAAAGCGTTTTTTTCCGGGTCAGAGGAAAGAAAATATTTTAAAGGTTGTAGATTGGCTGCCGATGGAGAAAGTCTTGCAAGCTCAACAAGCTCTTTGAGTGTTCTGGGTTCGATGGCAACATTCTGATGAAATCTTCTGTAGCTTCTATTGCTTTTTATTAAATCTTTGATCATTTCAAACACCTCAAATTTGTTAAATAATTTATCTACGTTTTAACAATTCATTGGGATTCAGTCAATAGATGATTGCAGTTTGTGAGATGAGTGATGGTGAAAAGGCAGGTAAAAAATAATGACGACAACGTTTTGAAAAAGCTTTTTGTTCATTTCTTGCTTGTTCAAGAAACGAGAGGGATTAAAAGCATTCATAATGTCCTGAAAAGCAGGGATTATACAATCCCCAAAACAGTCCTTGCTTGTTTGACATATTCTGGCAAAAAATTATATACTTAGTATTAGTGCGGATAGCGCAAATGGTTGATCGGGATATTCTGCGAAAAAAATCTCATTTCTCTGAAAGAACGGGTTCTGAACAGAGCTTGATCATATAATGAACAGCCTTTTTCACTCAATAATAAATAGAAATTTCAACTTATGGGAATAGAATTCAGCATCAGAAAATTCGCATATCCGATAAGCATCTTGAAATTAAGACGATTTCTCGAAAAGAGCCAGTGGTTTTCCGAAGAAGAACTAAAAGAATACCAGAACAAAAGGCTCAAAGAGATATTAGAACACTGCTATGAAAATGTCCCCTACTATCGAAATCTTTTTCATACGCTTAAACTAAAACCGGACGACTTTAAAGATACCGAAGACCTGAAAAAGCTCCCTCTGCTCACCAAGGACATCATAAGAAAAAACTTTCACCTGCTCACCGCAAAGAACAGCAAAAAATTCCGGCCCTTTCTTTACAAAACATCGGGCACAAGCGGAAACCCCCTGGAATTTTATCTGGATAAACCGATGCATATTCTGGAGTTCTGCTATTACTGGCGCCACTGGTCATGGGGAGGGTACAGGCTCGGCGATCCCTTTCTGGACTTTGCTTTTGAATATTTTAATGATAGGAATATTGAAGATATTTCCTATTACCTGCCTCTCACAAGACACCTGATATTCAATTCGACGCAGGTCTCTTTTGCAAACCTGGACAGATTTGTAACCCAGATCAGAAAACACAAACCGCTTTTCCTGAAAGGTCTGCCCTCGACAATTGCCACCTTTGCCCTTTTGCTGGAAAAGGCCGGCTATACCGATATTTCTTTCAAGGCTGTTTTTACTGTTGCAGAAATGCTGCTGCCGCATCATAGACAGATTATAGAAAAAGCCTTTCACTGCCGCATACTCGATTCCTACAGTCATATGGAATCCACAGTGGCGGTGTCTCAGTGCCCGCACGGGAGTTACCATGTCAATTCGGAATACGGCGTATTTTCGATTGAAGAAAAAGAGCAGATAAGTGATTATGGGGGAGATAAGGTCGGTGAGATCATAGGAACTTCTCTCCATAATTTTGCCATGCCCTTTCTCAGGTATAAAACCGGGGATCTGGCAGTAGACAATTCCTCTGGCGAGAAATGCCCATGCGGACGGGGGCTCCCTTTAGTTAAAAATATTGTCGGAAGGACCCTCGGGGTTTTCATAACACCCGATAACAGATTTGTTTCCGGTATGGCGATACCGATCGATTATATCGAAGGGATCTTATGGTATCAGTTTATTCAGGAGAGCAAAAAGAAATTCATAATAAAAATAACCAAAAGAGACGATATCTCTCAAGAATTCATCAAAGAGAGACTAACATATTATTATAAAGAAATCCTCGGAGAAGATATCGACCTTACTATCACATTCGTGCCTTTAGACTCCTGGGACAAAACATCCAAGCATTCCTCTGTCGTATCGAAGCTTAATGTCGGTGATTTTATTTGAAAAGACACCTTTCTTCCATCCAGAACTGTTTAGAACATTCGATACTTTCTCAGTAGAAACATTCATCAAAGCCCGGCCCGATGAAAAGGCATTTTCAATGCCGTAAAAAAACAGAGGAGTATTGGGAAAGTTTGTCCTTTTCTTGCTCGTCCAAGAAAAGGACAAAAAGAAGGACGCCCCGACCGCTTTTCTTGACGGCATTTGACTTCGCTCGCTTCGGAGAAACAACAAACTCGAGCTTTGCTCTCAGACAGTTGCTTCTTTTTTCCTTGCTCACTCGCCCAATACCTAAAAAGCGGAAGGGGAGGTTTCAAAAAAGATGATTTCCTCGCTCCGCTCACCTTCAACCTGAAAAATCGTAAAGGGGGATTAAATTTAAAGCCTAACGGCGGAACTCACCTGCCTGGAAGGGGCGAAGCCCCTGACAGGTCAGGTGCAGTGACTTGTTGGGCGGCTTCGCGCCTAAAGACTTCTGTGAAAACCACCATGTTGTCTGATCATTGCCTTCAATTAGCCTTGTTGGCAACCAAAGTGATCCATTTGCTACATGTCAATTCCATCAATGAACACCTGCTTGTCACTCAGCGATATGTTCTGCTGGAGCAGCTTGACGTATAGATGTACTGCAGTGTTCACCCGGATGAATCCCTTCATGCTCCTTAGCAGCATATGGTCTCGCTCGCATAAGCAGCGAATTTGCTGAATTCCACTCAGCAGTGCCTGGTTGTTCACGTATCTGACAAGCACAGCCAGGTGCGCCGGATCTTTGAATCCGATTGGGGTAAGCATGATTAGCTTCATGATGTCACTAGGCTTGAGAACCTCTGGCAAGATACGGGTGGTGGTCAATAAGAATCCAATCATTCGCAACTTCAAGCTGAGAGCTTTCACGGTGATCCGCATGATCTGGCTCCAATCCCAGAAGCCCAAACAGGCCAAGATCTCCCCCTGATCTTCCAGGACGAGCAAGCTGTCAGAACTGTACGCAGGCGTCCGGTTGATAAATTGGGCCAACGCCTCAGCCGAGGTCAGTTCATAAAACTCAAAGCCTTGCCAGGTCTCATTCAACAACTCGGCTACCGTTGCCAGGTCCTTGGATGTGACAGGTCTGATCCTTCCCATTGAAGGTACGTTCATCTCTTTGCGAACCACCAGGGCTGGCATAACAAGCGTGCGATGCAGCTTGAAGCCCCGACTCTCAATGCATTGCATAGAGGGCAAGTTGCCCTCCATAATCAGGGTGTAAGCCAATACCGCACCCTGTTGGCTCAGGTAATCTTCACGCTGCTGGAGAAGCTGGCTCGCAACACCCTTCCTGCGGGCGTCGGGAGAAACGAAAGCCTGAAAGATATAACCGACCCGTCTGATTTTGCCGTTCACGATGGCGTCCCGCAGGGCACAAGCTGCTGACCCGATTATGCGGTAACCTTCGCAAGCCACGAGGACCTTGTGCGACTCATACGCTTTAGCCCGGGCAAAAAAGTCGGGTGTATTGACAGTGGACGCGACGAGCCTTGTACCTTGTGGGCATTTCGCCTGAAGCTCCTGGAGTTCGTCGTTATCCTCTGGTACCGCTTCACGGATATTCATTGTGTAACTCTCCATCGCAAAATTTTTAGCCACCTAAAAATTAATAGACGAAATTGTTTATTTAAGCATTTTTCTCTGTTGTGGTAAATCTATATCGTATTTTTGAAGATTATACAATAAAAGGTATCAAAAGTTTATAATAATTAATAAGTTGAGAGCATTCGCTATCAAAATTTTCTCTTGATCAAAATTAGTAATATTATTATAACAGCAGAAAATACGAAATATGTCTAATGTTCCCAAAAGCCCGCTTGACAATCTTTATGCAAATAACCATAGGTGAAATATATCAAGGTGGCAAGGGGATACATAGTCCGTTGGATACAATATGATGTATTTGTTGGGAAAAGGAGGGGCTCTTTATATATTTTTTCAGTTTTAAATTCCCCTTTAGATTTTTCAGGGATTTTTCCTCCGGAGAATCGCAAAGCGATTTTTCCTTGTCTTTTTTAAACCCCATTTCGTTTTTTAGGTGTTTAACAAGCGAGTGAGGATGATAGAAACAGCTGTTTGAAGCCGAAGGCTGAGTTTGCTGCTTCTCCGAGCGAGCGCAGTCAAATGCCGTTAAGAAAAGCAGTCGGGGCATCCTTCTTTAGCTACCTTTCTTGGGTGAGCAAGAAAGGTAAAAAGAAATACTTGTTGCTTCTCGAAGCAGAGTGGAGGCAAAAACCGTTAAGAAAAGCGAGGGATGCCCTTCTTTGGTAACTTTTTTGGGCAAGCAAGAAAGTGACATAAATTTTATCACTTTTTTAAAGCTCTTCCATGAGCCCCTCTGCCTCTTCCTTCATCAATTTCTTAAATTCAGGGGGAATTTCTGTCTTTGCTGTGCCGGCCGTGCATAAGTCTATGCTGTTTACCAGATTGTCCATTTTATGATAGGGGATGCTCACAATCAGCTCATCAGGAGCAAACTTCTTCATCCTTCTTGCCGTGTAATCAAGAAAGCTTATATTGATCTCACCGGATACTAAGGGATAAGCTACAGCCATATGACATGCAGAACCAACCATCTCTGTTTTGGGGGATATGCCATCCTGAAATGTGGCAAGGGTAATAAGCCTGCATGCCTGCTCTGCATTGCAGAGAAATAATACCAAATCAGGCATCATCTCTGCCTTTTCCATTGGAGAAAATACCACATAATCTGCCAATCCAAGAGGAGGCTGGGCTGTAAGAGTTGTAACCCTGTGAAACACGGCTATGGAGCAAAAGAGCTTTTCTCCATGAACCAGGAATTTTTTTAAGGCTTTGTCTCCTTCACCTTTTGGTTTCGGGCCCAGACCAAGGTGAAATGTGCCGCCAATACAGGATGAACTCTCCTTGCTGATATTGATAATTTCCCCATCACGGACATCCTTGAAGGCCTGACATGCCCAGCTTTTCCCCTTGTTCCCCCTTTTATCAGGCTCCATAGAATAGGTAACAGAGACAGGGCTCCCCTTTAAATTCAAAACAATTTTTAATCTTTCAGCCTGATCTTTCCATTTCATATGATGTCACCTCCTTGAAAACTTAAATTAATCATTTACTATCAAAAAGGCAGGATTGAGTCAATAAGTATTTGCTTTCTCTAAGTCCCCTCCTCCTTTTTAAGTATCTTTCAAATTAAAAAAGGAAAAGAAGGACGAGCAAGAAAAGCAAAAATCACCTCTTTTCCTACCCTACTCTGTAATTATTAATAGCCTAATAGATTGAATATAAAGGTGTCTTAAAAATTTGTAATTTTAAAAACAGATAATATTATTAAAATAGAGGATAGATATTAATAAGAGGTTAAATATGAAAGAAAAAACATATATAGCATATAAAATAGGGGAGAGAGTCCCCAAGAGCGGGAAATATGAATGTGTGGCCTGTGAAGATTTTGGAATGAAAAAACGACCATTTTTAAAAGAAGGAGACGATTTCCCAGAATGTTCATCATGTGGCAAAGATGCTTTATGGAAACGGTCTAAAATTACCTTTCCTTCTTTTATCAGCCCACATTATTTTCATAGAAATTAAAAAGTTGACCTTTTTCCGCTTTTCAGGGATTTTTCCTGACGGAGAATCGCAAGGCGATTTAACAGGTGAGCGAGGATATTTGTCATTTGAGCTTTGTCATTGGGATTTAGCTTTATAAGGGCTTCTTCTTTTTTTTAGGTTTTTCCCCTTTATCCCTTAAGTCTATTTCATAAAAAAGGTTTAAATGCAAAAAAATTTTGACATATGACTTTTTGGATGTTAATTTGAAAATCAAAATACATTAAAACAAAGGAGGGGAAATGGCAGACAATGTAATACTTTGCCCTGTGGATTTAAGCCCCATATCGATAAAGGCACTCAAGAAAGCAGCTGAACTTGCCCGTATCTATAATGCCAAGCTGGCACTGCTCCATGTTGACGAGCATCTCATGGATGAGAAAGAAATGGTCATGCTGAGGGTTAGTGTTAAGGATTTTCAGGAGAGACAGAAAAAATATATGGAAGAAGTGGAAAAGAAAATGGTCGAAGAGGTCAAAAAGGCAGGCGCAGATGATTTAAAAGTCGATTATATACAGAAAGAGGGTAAAAAAGCATATAAAGAGATACTGGAGGTTGCTGATGAAATCAATGCTTATATGATTGTGATGGGAACAAGTGGTCATTCAAGCATTGAGGAACTCTTTCTGGGAAGTAATGTCGAAAACGTGGTGCGCCGCTCCAAGATTCCTGTCTTAACGATTCGAGGATAATTGCTTTTTTTTCTGTTAAAATAAAAATTTTTTTAACCTTCCTCTTTTGCACTCTTATCTTTGTTATCCTTTGTTCTAACAAACAGAAGAGGAAGATTTTTTAAAGGATGCAGAAACAAGAAATTCGCAAAAGAATCTGGAATTTGATGGAAAAAGAAGGAGTCTCTCTTTTCCCCGGCTCCAAGGGAAGAATTCCTAATTTTAAAGGCGCGGATAGCGCAGCAAATCTCCTCTCCAATCTCAAAGAATGGCAGAATGCGAAGGCAATTAAGGCAAATCCTGACTCTCCACAAAGAGCAGTCAGGCATCTCGCCCTAAACTCTGGCAAGACGATTTTTATGGCTGTGCCAAGGCTAAGAGATAAAAAATGTTTCATCAAACTCGATCCCTCAAAAATTAATCCCAAAGATATCTCAAAGGCCTCTTCGATAAAGGGTGCTTTCAAATACGGTATTCCTGTTCATCCCAAAGAAATCCAACAAGTCGACCTGATTGTTGCCGGCTCAGTAGCCGTAAGCAGAAAAGGGAGTAGAATCGGCAAAGGGGGTGGCTTTTCTGATCTGGAGTATGCTATTGGACGGGAATTTGGTTTTGTGAAAGAGGATATACCCATTGTAACGACTGTTCATCCCCTTCAGATTGTGGATGGAGAGCTTCCAGAGTGTGACCATGACTTTAAAATTGATTTTATTGTTACACCGGATGAGGTTATCTCAACAAAAAGGGAGGGTGGCAGGCCCAAAGGAATCATAAGAGAACATCTCAAAGAAGAAAAAATTGAAGAAATCCCTATTCTTCAAGAAATCCTGTCTTGAGATAAAAAAGAGGACAAGCAAGGAACAAGAGAATATTTATATGCCTTGACCCTCTTTCCAACTGATGATACATTTTTTTAAAAATTTAAAACTCCAAAGAAAAAAATCTTATGCCCCTCTTATTTACCGAAAAGAAAATAGGAAGCCTTGAGATAAAGAATCGTATTGTCCGCTCTGCAACCTATGAAAAGATGGCTACAGAAAATGGAGAGGTTACAGAGAGACTCATCGAATGTCATAAAGAGCTCGCAAGAGGCGGAGCTGGTCTTATTATCACGGGTCATGCCTTTGTCCATCCCATGGGCAAGGTGAGTCATTTCATGACAGGGATTCAAAGTGATGACATGATTCCAGGACTTAGGAGACTCACAGATTCCGTTCATAATGAAGGGGGAAAGATTTGCATCCAGATAAACCACGGCGGTCGACAGGTAGACAAAAAGGCTATTGGAGGCAAAACCCCTCTGGCTCCTTCTCCTGTTCCTGACCGAGTAAGTAAGACCTCTCCAAGAGAGATGACAGATGGTGAAATTCAAGAAGTCATAGAGGCCTTTTGTTTAGCTTCTGAAAGAGCAAAAATGGCTGGTTTTGATGCTGTCCAGATTCACGGGGCACATGGATTTCTCATAAGTGAGTTTATCTCCCCTTATACGAACAGGAGAGAGGATATATGGGGAGGGAGTTTGGAAAACAGAATGCGCTTTCCATTGGAGGTCTACAGTGGGGTGAGAAGGGTGGTTAGTAAGGATTATCCCGTATTGATTAAGCTCAACTCTGAAGATTTTTTGGAAGGGGGTCTTGAGGTCAAAGAGAGCATTGCCATAGCTTTGGAATTAGAAAAGGAGGGGATTGATGCCATTGAAATCAGCGGAGGAATGAGGGAATCAAGACTCGGTGCAGCCAGGAGGGATATCCTGAAAGAGGATATGGAGGCCTATTTCCTTGCCAATGCAAGAGAGTTCAGGAAGGCTCTGAATATCCCTCTCATCCTTGTTGGAGGGTTGAGATCAATGAAGGTTATGGAGGGGGTTCTGGAGGAGGGGACAGTTGATTTTGTCTCGATGAGCCGGCCGCTCATCAGAGAGCCAGATCTCCCAAATAAAATGAAAGAGGGAAAGGAAAAGGCGGACTGTATCTCCTGCAATGGCTGTTTTGGTTTAAAACTCGAATATACTCGCTGCACACAGGTTAAAAAATGAAAAAGATTTCAGACAGGGATTTTTTGAAAGGGGTAATTTCCCGATTCTTTGTCTGGGCCCTTCTTATTATTGCCCTCTTTTATTATCTCGGTATAAAGCTCGATTATAAATATATGGCCCTTATCTTTATTGGGCTCTTCATTATCGTTATTTTTTATTACCTAAGGAAAATGTCTTGAATTTATAGAAATCCTTTATTTCTTCTTTCCCCTTACCTTTTTCCCTGCCCAATCCTCTAACATATTAATAATGGCACAAAAATCCTTTTCTCCCAGCCCCTTTTCCAATGCCTTTCTGTATATCTCCAATGTGCGGCCTGTAAGGGGGAGGGGAACCTGCAGTTCCTCTGCTGCATCAAGGATAAGGTGGAGGTCCTTATACATATGCTTGAGGGCAAAGTTTGTCTTGAAGTTTCTCTTTAAGATTGCCGGGCCTTTTACCTCTATTAGTGCTGCCTTGCCTGCGCCTGCACTCAAGACCTTTAGTAGGAGGTCAGGGCTTACACCTGCTTTTGTTCCCAGGACAAGTCCTTCAGCCATGGCCTGATTGATAATTGCGGCAATAAGATTAACCACAAGCTTCATGTATGAACCCATACCGCTTTTTCCCATGTAGAATATCTTCTTTCCCATCTTTTTTAGGATTTTTAATGATTTATCATAGGCATCCTTTTTCCCTCCGACCATGATACAAAGGGTCCCTGCTATTGCTCCTGGAACGCTCCCACTTACAGGCGCATCCAGCATCTCGACACCCTTTTTCTTTAACCTTTGAGCAACTTCTCTTGTAAATGTTGGAGCAATGGTGCTCATGTCAATGAGGATTGAACCATTTTTAACCCCGTGTATAACTCCATTTTTCCCAAGAACAACCTCCTTTAATGCAGGAGGGTCGCTTATCATGGTAATGATTACCCTGGACTTTTTTGCTAACTCCTCAGGACTCTTTGCACTTTCAGCGCCAGCCTCGACCAGCTCCTTCATCTTCCTCTTGGTCCTGTTGTAAACAACCAAAGGATAACCTGCCCCCAGTAGATTCTTTGCCATAGGTTTTCCCATCAAACCAAGACCTATAAAACCAATCCTTTGTTTCATTTTCAGCTGACCTCCTTTGTCTTTTGGTTAATGTGCCTCATTCCAGTTCTTTCCTGTATTGATATCAACAGAAATGGGAACCTTCATTTCCCTGACCCCTTCCATCTCATTCTTGACAAGGCTCTTGATTGCCTCCATCTCGTCTTTTAAAACCTCAAAGACGAGTTCATCATGGACCTGCAGGATCATCTTTGACTTTAAACTTTTTTTCATCATCATATGATGAATATTGATCATGGCTACCTTTATCAAGTCGGCTGCAGAGCCCTGAATGGGTGTATTCATAGCCGTTCTTTCCCCAAACTCCCTTACATTCTTATTCTTGCTCTCTAACTCAGGAATGTATCTTCGCCGATTTAAAATGGTCGTTGTATGGCCCTTATCGTAGGCCTTTTTAATGGTATCCTCTATATATTCCTTTACCTTCGGATATTTTTGAAAATATCCCTCTATATACTCTTTGGCATCCTTTTGAGAGATGTTTAATTGTTTAGAGAGTCCAAAAGGACTTATCCCATAGATAATCCCGAAATTTACCGCCTTTGCAACCCTTCTCATATCAGGGGTGACTGTCTCGGGAAATACGCCGAATATCTCCCTGGCTGTGGATGCATGGATATCTTCCCCTTTTTCAAAGGCCTTGATCATGGCCTTGTCTTCAGATAAATGGGCCAAAAGGCGGAGTTCTATCTGGGAGTAATCTGCTGAGAGGAGAAGATTTCCTTTATCTGGGATAAAGGCCTTTCTTATCTCCCGACCCACATCAGTTCTGATCGGAATGTTTTGGAGATTTGGATTGCTGCTGCTCAGTCTTCCAGTAGCTGTGACTGTCTGGTTAAAGGATGTATGAATCCTACCTGTTTTGGGATTGATGAGTTTTGACAGTGAATCGATATAGGTGGATTTTAATTTCGAAAGAAGACGGTAATTGAGTATCTCAGCAGGAAGCTCATGCTGCAGTGCAAGCTGTTCCAATACATCCACGTCTGTAGAATAGCCGGTCTTTGTCTTTTTTACGGGTGATAGTTTCAGTTTATCAAAGAGGATCTCCCTTAATTGCAATGGAGAATTGATATTAAATTCTTCTCCTGCAAGTTTGTATATCTTTGAGGTTAAATTATCAAGCTGTAGCTTAAGTGTTTTGGACATCTCCCTTAAAAAGTCCCCATCAATCCTAACCCCATTTTTTTCCATTGTGGCAAGGACATTTACTAGAGGGAGATCTACCTGATAAAGAAGGTCCTCTAATTCCTTTTCTTTGATTAATGGAGAGAGAACCTTGGTTAGCTGGAAGGTAATATCCGCATCCTCTCCAGAATATCGGGTTGCTGTTTCAATATCAACCTGATGGAATCCAATCTCTTTTTTACCTGTTCCAACGATCTCTTTGTATGTCGTCATCTTATAATTGAGATACTCCAAGGCAATATCTTCAAGATTATGGTTTCTTTTCGAGGGATTGATGAGATAGGAGGCAAGCATTGTATCAAAGACAACCCCCTTAAGGTCTATACCTGCATTAGAGAGAACAATAATCTCGTATTTGATATTCTGCCCAAACTTTTTTATGTTCTTATCTTCAAGGAGTGGCTTTAAAGATTTTAAGACAAAATCTTTTTTTATCTGTGCTGGTGCATCTGGGTATTCATGAGAAACAGGAACATAAAATGCCTCGTCTTCTTTAGTAGAAAGAGAAATCCCTACAATATCTGCCCTCATAGGCTCCTTGTGGGTTGTTTCTAAATCAACAGCAAATTCTCCTCTCTTCTTTAATTTTTCGATCAGGTCTTTTAGATCATCTTGCTTAAAAATGGTTTTATATCTCTTTTCAGAAATATCCTTTTTGATGGTAAATTCCTTCAGGAGCTTCGAAAATTCAAGCTCTTTAAAGAGCTCTATTATCTCTTCTTTTTTAATCTCCCTCACCTTTAATTCTTCAAGATCAACATCTACTGGCATATCTGTATCAATGGTGCAAAGCTTCTTGCTCAGCAGGGCATCTTCCTTATGGATTTTAAGGCTTTCTTTTAACTTTTCTTTTTTTATCCTGTCTGTGTTCTTATAGAGATTATCAATGCTATTGAATTCTTTAATCAGCTCGATAGCTGTCTTCTCCCCTATGCCCGGAACACCCGGTATATTGTCAATTTTGTCTCCCATCAAAGCCATGATCTCTACAAGGCGTGAAGGCTCAACGCCAAACCTTTCTTTTACAGCTGCTACGTCATAGGTCTTATCTTTCATAGTATCTTTAACAATGACATCTTTAGTGATTAATTGAAAAAGGTCTTTGTCTCCGCTGATAATCGTTACCTTAAAACCCTTTTTTTCTGCCTGCCTCACAACGGTTCCAATAAAATCATCAGCCTCATAGCCCTCCTTCAGCAATATAGGTATGTTGAAGCTCTCCACAAGCTTAAAGATATAGGGTATCTGGGGAATCAGGTCATCAGGCGTATCAGGCCTCTGGGCCTTATATTCCTCATACTCTTCATGTCTAAAGGTGGGGCCCTTAGGGTCAAAGGCGATGGCAAGATAATCAGGTTTTTCTTCCTTGAGTATCTTTAAGAGCATATTCGTAAAGCCAAAGATGGCATTGGTTGGAAGCCCCTTGGAATTTGAGAGAAATTGTCTGATGGCAAAAAAAGCCCTGTAGATGAATGAGCTGCCATCGATAAGATATAAATGAGGGATTTTGGACATCTCCTCTAAAGACTTTTTTAATACTCTTTTAAAACAGCATTATTATAGGCTAAGATTGCATCTCTTCTGCTCAGTATTCCTATGACCTTATTGGGTTTTTTGCTGTCAACTACTGGTAACTCATCAATATTTTTCATCGTAAATTTTTTAAGGGCGCTGGAAAGACTCTCCTCAAGGTTCAGGGTAATAACTTCCTTAGTGGCAAAGTCCTTTGCAATAAGTAAATCTGCCATATCTTTCGCAAAAAAGAGGGAACGAAGGTCATCCATTGATATAATTCCTATCATTTCATTTTTCTCGTTTACTACAGGGAAATATGAATTGGTTGTATTTGATATAATGTCCCCAATATCCCTTAATTTAGTGGATTCAGGTATAAGGACAACCTTTTTCTCTTTTTTCAACACGTCTTCTACTCTTATACCCTCTAGTACATCAACAATAAAGTCTCCCATGTGGGCAGGGGAATCTACCCTTGTAGGTACCTGCTTTTCGTAAATAGAGGTCTTTTTTCTAGAAAAAAGGTATGCAAAGGAAGAAGCCAGTATCATCGGCACCAGAAGCGAATAGCCCACGGTCATCTCTGACACCATTATCATAGACGCTATTGGAACCTTAGCAGCTCCGGCAAAAAAACTAGCCATGCCCACAAGCACAAAGGCCCCGGGCTGATCTATTATTCCGGGAAAGGCAATACTAAATAACTTGCCAAAGGCACCGCCTAAAAGGCCACCTATTACCAGAGAAGGAGCAAACACGCCACCACTACCACCAGAACTTATAGTAAATGAGGTAGCTACTATTTTCAACAATCCTACCAAAAACAAGAATTGCAAAGTCAGACTTCCATCTATGGCCTGCTGGATCATGCCATAGCCCATGCCCAGCACTTGAGGACAGAATAGAGCAATGATACCTAATGCCAGGCCGCCTATAGCTGGTTTAAATATGTTAGGAATCTTCAAGGGGCGAAAGATTCGATCCCGAATCTGGTAAAATACTTTTACATAAATATAACCAAAAAGGGCCATCAGTAAACCTAATAGACCATAGAAGATAAGCTGCCATGGGTTATGAAAGGTGAAGACTGGAGCATGGAAAATAGCGCCCCACCCATATCCGGAAAACGTGCAATAAACAGAATATCCTACTATAGAAGATAGAAAACATGGAATTAGGGCTTCGTATTCAAATTCTGCCTCGTTATATAGCACCTCAGCGGCAAAGAATGCTCCGCCTAACGGAGCACGGAAGATTGCACCAATACCTGCCCCAGCTCCGGCCAAAACTAATATGCGCCTTTCCCTGTCGTTTAATTTCAATATGGAAGCGAAGAAAGAGGCAAATCCAGCACCAATCTGGGCAATAGGGCCTTCACGGCCAGCCGACCCCCCTGAACCGATAGTAATAGCCGAGGCTATAGTCTTTATTATGGGCACACGCTTGCGGATTACACCCCGATGCTGATGAAAGGCATCTACAAGGGCATCAGTGCCATGACCTTCAGCCTCTGGTGCTAAGGTATAAACTATAAGACCTGATATAAGTCCTCCTATGGCGGGGACAATGAGTAACATCCATCTTCTAGTTTCTATACCTGATGGGATAAAAACAGGTTCTCCACCAGGTGCAGAGGGATAATAACCTGCTAAATAATTCAGAAAGAAATGGGTTGCCTCTCTTAATAAAACAAAGAAAATGATCGCTCCAAAACCTGAGATAATACCGACCAAAAAGCAGTAGAGAAACCATTTTGGAGAGGAGACCATCCCCAGACTGCTTATCAGTTTTTTAGCTGCTTTTTTCATAATATTCTTTTAGATTTTCCTGTATCTATCATTAAGTTGCGTAAAGGCTCTTGCTTAAAAAGTCTAGAGTTTTTCTTTTAAAAGCTTATTTACAAGCTGGGGATTTGCTTTTCCCTTGGTAGCCTTCATGGTCTCACCCACAAAAAAACCAAAGAGTTTCCTCTTTCCTTTTTTGTACTGCTCCACCTCCTCGGGATTCTTCGACAAAACCCCATCCACAATTCTTTTTAACTCCTCTTCGTCTGATATTTGGAGTAGGCCTTTTTTCTTTACTATGATCTCAGCAGGCTTTCCTGTCTTATACATCTCTTCAAATACGGTCTTTGCAATCTTACCGCTTATCGTACCCTTATCTATCATCTTAAGCATGCTTGCTAAGTTTTCAGGGGTTAAAGGACAATCCTTTATATCAATATTCTCTGCTTTTAATTCTCTTAAGATATCACCCATGACCCAATTGCTGACAACCTTTGGATTGGGAAAAAGCTCTACGCATCTCTCATAATATTCTGAAAGGGCTTTTGAAGAGGTAAGGACAACAGCATCATATTCAGGTATTTTATATTGGTCAAGAAACCTCTTTTTCTTTTCATCAGGAAGCTCTGGAAGACCTTTTTCAATCTCCTTTATCCATTCCTCATCTATTCTAATTCTGACTAAATCTGGCTCTGGAAAATATCTGTAGTCATGGGCCTCTTCCTTTCCCCTCATAGAGAGGGTAATCTCTTCATCCGCATCCCACAATCTCGTTTCCTGAATTACCTCTCCGCCTTCTTTGAGAATTTCAATTTGCCTTTTAATCTCGTATTGCAGCGCTCTTTGAACATTTTTAAATGAATTCATATTCTTGACTTCTGTTTTTGTGCCAAGCTCTTTGGATCCTTTTGGCCTTAGAGAGATATTGGCATCGCATCGCAAACTCCCCTTTTCCATGTTTCCGTCACACACATCTAAATATTCTAATATGGCTTTTAGTTTCAGAAGATATTCCCTGGCCTCTTGCGGAGAATTAATATCAGGTTCACTTACAATCTCCATAAGAGGAACCCCTGTCCTATTAAGATCCACATAACTGCTATTGCTATCCCCTAAGTTTTCTCCATGTATCAGTTTTCCTGCATCCTCTTCCATATGGATTCTCGTGATACCGATCCTTTTTGTCTTTCCGTCTGTATTGATCTCAATATATCCTCCCTTTGCTAAGGGTTCTTCGTATTGAGATATCTGATATCCCTTGGGAAGGTCAGGGTAAAAATAGTTTTTTCTAGCAAATCGACAATTCAGTGCTGTTTTGCAATGGGTTGTTAGTGCCGTCTTTATCGTAAATTCTACCACCTCTTTATTTAAAACGGGAAGTACTCCTGGCATACCAAGACATATGGGGCATGTCTGGGTGTTCGGCTCTGCTCCAAACTCAGTGGAACAAGGGCAGAATATCTTCGATTTTGTTAACAATTGAGCATGAACCTCTAAACCGATAATTGCCTCGTAATCCATTTTTTAAATTTCCTTTGTAAAAATAAATCTTTATTAGTAAGAAAGTTCTATTATAAATAAAAATTTCTTTAGAAGCAAGATGAAGAAGTTTTTTAATATTCTCTAGAAGTTAGAAAAGAGTGATAAATTGTTTTTAAAGTTCAGGTTTTTTGAGATGGTAATCTGTATTCTGCTCAAAGCAATAAGCGACCCTTAGTATCGTTTCTTCATCAAAATGTCGTCCCATAATCTGGAGACCAACAGGCAAATTATCTTTGGAAAAACCACAGGGCAGGGAGATAGCAGGTATGCCTCCTAGATTTACAGAGATAGTGAAGATATCTGATAGGTACATCTGCAGGGGGTCTTCCATTTTTTCCCCAATTTTAAAGGCAGGGGTAGGAGAGGTGGGGGTAATGAGAACATCGCATTCTTTGAAGACCTCATCAAAATCTCTCTTGATAAGGGTTCTTACTTGTTGGGCTTTTTTATAATAGGCATCATAATAACCGGCACTCAAGACATAGGTTCCAAGCATAATTCTCCTCTTTACCTCTGGGCCAAATCCCTCTTCCCTGGTCTTTTTATACATCTCCAATAAATCTTTTTCCTCTTTTGTTCTATAGCCATATTTTACACCATCATAACGTGCCAGGTTAGAACTGGCTTCTGCTGTTGCTAGTATATAATAAGTAGCTATGGCATAATCTGTATGAGGAAGGGAAACCTCTTTTGGTTTTGCCCCTAACCTCTCTAATAATTTTATTGCTTCCCAGACCTTGGCTTCTACTTCCTTGTTCATTCCCTCAACAAAGTACTCCTTGGGGATACCTATTTTCAAATCCTTCACATCCTCTATGAGGGCCTTGGTAAAGTCAGGAACGGGAATATCAGCTGATGTAGAATCGAGGGGATCTTTGCCGCTGATAACATTCATCAAGAGAGCGCTATCCTTTACGTCCTTCGTCATGGGACCAATCTGATCTAGCGAAGAAGCAAAGGCAACCAGACCATATCTCGACACTCGACCATAAGTGGGTTTCAACCCAACGATCCCACAGCAAGCTGCTGGTTGTCTTATTGAGCCACCCGTATCAGATCCGAGTGCAGCAATACACTCATCAGCTGCTACAGCAGCTGCAGAACCACCGCTTGAACCTCCAGGAACGGTTTCAAGATTCCATGGATTCTTTGTAATACCAAAATATGAGGTCTCTGTAGAAGAACCCATGGCAAACTCGTCCATATTTGTTTTACCTACAAATACCGGTCTTTGGTCACTTAATCTTTTTATGGAGGTCGCATCATAAGGGGGGGTAAAATTACTAAGTATTTTTGAACCACATGTTGTCCTTATCCCTTTAACACACAACACATCCTTAATGGCTAAAGGTATGCCTGTAAGAGGAGAGATATTATCGCCATTTTTTATAAATCTATCGACCTCCTCTGCCTCTTTTAAGGCAGATTCTCTTGTAATCGTTATGTAGGATTTTATTTCATCTTCAACTTTATCTATGCGTTTAAAAACAGAATTCGTGATCTCCGTACATGAGACCTCTCTTTTTTTCAACATCTCGTGTAAATCATGGATGGTCATTTGAAAGAGTTTCACTTTTTCTCCTCATTTTTTAATCAATAATCTTTGGGACCTTAAAATGTTTATGTTCCTTTTCTGGTGAATTGTTAAGGGCCTCATCCAATGAAATAGAATCCTTTATAACATCTTCTTTAAATACATTTTCAATGGAAATAACATGAGAGGTAGGTTCTGTATTTTTTGTGTCCAATTCATTCAGCTTTTCAACATAGGTTAGAATATCACTCAGCTGTTCTGTAAATTTTTCTTTGTCCTTTTCCTTTAGTTCTAAGCGGGCCAGATGGGCCACATGTTCAACTTCTTTTTTAGTTATTTTCATGTCTAACCTCCTAAAGTCCCTTCAAGGAAGCATATTTTGCCATAAGTTTCCTTTTACCAAATCCCTGAAAAGATACAGTTAATTTTAAATTCTCTTCTTCACCTTCGCTTGCACTAACCACTCCCACACCAAATTTTGGATGGCAGACTTTTTTTCCTACTAAAGAATCTTCTTTTTTTTCTTCTTCTTCTTGATAAAAATCAAGGTGAGAAGAAGAAGTTTCATTAAAGGCTTTTGATATATATTTATCTGGAATATCCTTTAAAAATAGAGAAGGAAAATTATATTGATAATTTCCATAGATATTTCTTCGAATACAATTTGTTAAAAAAAGCCTATCCTTTGCTCTTGTCATACCCACATAGCATAGCCTTCTTTCTTCCTCCAGTTCTTCCATAGTTTCAAAGGCTTTCGCATGAGGAAAGAGCCCATTCTCCATACCTGAGATAAAAACAAGGGGAAATTCTAATCCCTTTGATGAGTGAAGGGTTATCAGGGAGACAACCCCAGCATCTTCGTCTATAAAATCCGTTTCTGAAACAAGAACAGAGTAATCTAAAAAGGCCTTCAGAGACTTATCCTCTGTTCTTCTTTCAAATTCTTTAATCGCTGAGATGAATTCTTTTACATTATCTAATCTTCCGTCTGTCTCTCCTTTGTTCTTTTTTTCAAGGGTTTCCAGATATTTCGTTTTATTCAATATTTCCTTTACTAATCGAAAAACCGTTTCTTTTTCCCCTATTTTTTTTAATTCCTTGATAAGCTTAAAAAACTTTTCTAATCGTCGCTCTATTAAAGGAGCAACAATATTTTTCTTTATCATCTCATCTATACCCTCAAAAAAGGATATCTCCCTTTCTTTTATATAACTATCGATCTTATTCAGTGTCACCTTTCCAATTCCTCTTGCAGGGATATTGATGATTCTTTTTAGACTCACACTATCATAAGGATTAAAAACTACCTTTATGTATGCGAGAATCTCCTTTATCTCTTTTCTCTCGTAAAATCTCAATCCCTTTACTATTGTATAAGGAATCTGATTTTTCCTTAAGGAATCCTCTATGACTCTTGACTGAGCATTTGTTCTGAAAAATATGGCAAAATCTTTAAATTTCATCTTTCCATTATTGCATAAATTTTTAATGGTGCTGGCTATATAATCTGACTCTTTTATTTCATCGTCTGCCCTAAAATAGATGATCTTTTCTCCTTTATCATTATTGGTCCACAGTTTCTTATCTTTTCTTCCCTCATTTTTCTTTATGATCTCTGCCGCAGCATCTAAGATCGTTTTTGTTGAACGATAGTTTTCTTCTAAAGTGACGATACGGGTGTCCGGATAATCTTTTTCAAAATTGAGAATGTTTTCTAAATTTGCACCTCTCCAATGATAGATACTCTGGTCATCATCCCCTACAACACATATGTTTCTATATTTTTTTGCTAATAAATTTAACAGATAGAACTGGGAATAGTTTGTATCCTGATATTCATCCACCAGAATATACCTGAATCTCTCCTGGTAGGATTCTAATATATCTAAATTTTTTTCGAATAACTTAATTGTCAATAATAATAAATCATCAAAATCTAAGGCATTATTATTATAAAGAGCTCTTTGGTATAATAAGTATATCTTTTTTACATGCTGTTCAAATCCAAAATCGTTTCCATGATAAGCCTCTGGAAAGATAAGATTTCTCTTTTGCTCGCTAATCTTATTTAAAATATCTTTTGATTGGTAAAGCTCATCAAAGATATCCAGCTTCTTCATACATTCTTTAATAAGCTCTAAACTGTCTCCTGAGTCGTATATGATAAAATCGTTCGAATAACCCAGTCTCTCAATTTCTGATCTCAATATCCTTGCGCAGGCAGAATGAAATGTGCTTATCCAAATATTAAAAGAAGAATTTCTAAGAAGAATTTTTACCCTTTCTTTCATCTCTTCAGCAGCTTTGTTGGTGAATGTTAGGGCGATAATATGGGAAGGATTGATCCCTCTATTCTTAATTAAATAGGCTATTTTGTGAGTGATCACCCTGGTTTTTCCAGAACCTGCTCCAGCAAGGATTAACAAAGGTCCGTCACTCTTTGTCACAGCTTCTTTCTGATTGGGATTTAAACGATTTAATATGTCCATGATGATATCTTTTTTTCTATTCTACGGTAACACTCTTTGCGAGGTTTCTTGGTTGGTCGACGTCGCAACCCCTTCTTACTGCAATATGGTAAGCAAGGAGCTGAAGGGGAACAACCAAAAGGATAGGTTCAAGAAAGTATGATGTTTTAGGTATGTAGAGAACGTGGTCAACTTTTTCTTCCAGTTCTTTATTTTCCTCATTGGTAAGAACAATAACAATTCCATCCCTTGTCTTAACCTCTTCGATATTATTTAATATCTTTTCATAAACCCTATTTTTTGGCGCAAGGACAACCACGGGCATGCTCTCATCAATCAATGCAATAGGCCCATGTTTCATTTCTCCAGCAGGATAACCCTCGGCGTGAATATAGGATATTTCCTTTAATTTTAATGCCCCTTCCAGCGCAATAGGGTAATTGATACCTCTTCCCAAAAACAAAAAATCTTTCCTGTCAGAATAGATTCTGGAAATTTCTTCAATACGTTCATCTTGATTCAATATACTCTCTACCTGTTCTGGTATCTTGACAAGGTCCTTCATTAAATCCTTAGACCTCTTTTCAGAAATAGTTTTATTAAGTTTAGCTATGAGTATCCCTAGCAGATAAAGAGCCACAATCTGAGTGGTAAAGGCCTTTGTCGAAGCCACCCCTATCTCAGGCCCTGCATGGGTATAAATGACTTCATGGGAATCTCTTGCAATCGTGCTTTCCATGACATTACAGATCGAGATGACCTTTGCTCCTTTTTTCTTTGCCTCCTCTAGGGCAGCAATGGTATCCGCAGTTTCTCCTGACTGTGATATAAAGACCGTAAGGGATTCCTTATCGATTAAAGGGTCTCTATACCTGAATTCAGAAGCGATATCCACCTCTACTGGCATTTTACAAATTTCTTCTATGATATATTTGCCTACAAGGGCAGCATGATATGAAGTACCGCAGGCAACGATAAAAATCTTTTTGATTTCCTTAATACTTTCTTTATCCATCTTGATCTCATCTAACAAAATGATATCCCCTGTTTCTTGAGAAATTCTTCCTCTAAAGGTATCCCAAATGGCCCTGGGTTGTTCATAAATCTCCTTTAACATAAAGTGTTTGTACCCACTCTTTTCTGCCATTACAAGATTCCATAGTACTTTTTTGACTTCTTTAGATTTAGGCCTTCCCATAAGATCACTTATTTTTACGCCCTCTTCAGTAAGGATGGCTATCTCTCCATCTTCCAAGAAAAAGGCTTCTCTTGTATGCCCTAAAATCGCTGGAATATCAGAGGCTATAAAAAACTCACCCTTGCCAAGACCAATAACGAGTGGGCTATGTTTTCTCGCAGCTACAATCTTTTTTGGATCCTGTTCACAAATAACACCGATAGCATAGGCACCGACAATTCTGTGCAGGGCTTTTTTAACAGCCTCTTCTAAGTTTCCTTCAAAATATTTATGAATAAGGTGGGCAATCACTTCTGTATCTGTATTGGATGTGAAAAC
Organism: Nitrospinota bacterium; assembly: GCA_035528715.1. Lineage (NCBI taxonomy): Bacteria > Pseudomonadati > Nitrospinota > Nitrospinota bacterium. The sequence goes on from DATKYB010000083.1 coordinate 29,418, forward strand.
ACTTCCTTCTTTTATCAGTTCTTCCTTCAGGGCAAGATAATTTTCAATGATTCCATTATGGACAACAACGACTCCATTGACTCTGTGGGGATGGGCATTTTCTTCTGATGGTCTTCCATGGGTTGCCCAGCGGGTGTGACCGATACCTATTTTACCTCCTAAAGGATTATCTTTTATGTTTTCCTCAAGATTTCTTAATTTGCCAACACTTCTTCTGACAACCAATTTATTATTATCTATAGTAGAAATTCCTGCAGAATCATATCCTCTGTATTCTAGTCTCTTGAGTCCATCTAAAAGGATCGGAACGGCATCTCTATTTCCAATATATCCTATAATCCCACACATATCTATTTCTCCTTCTTATCTTTTTTCCCCTTTTCCTCTTTTATCTTTTGGAGAACCCAGTTTTCCTTATTGATTTGATCTGTTCTGCTTAAGGTTAATGAGTAAGGAGGGACATCCTTAGTTACTGTGGTTCCAGCAGCGATATAAGCTCCCTTTCCAACTTTAATAGGGGCAACAAATTGTGTATCGCTTCCGACAAAAACCCCATCGTTTATAATCGTTTGATGTTTCTCTCTCCCATCATAATTACAGGTGATTGTACCGGCACCTATATTTACCTTTTTCCCAATGGTAGAATCACCAATGTATGTAAGGTGTGGGGCTTTTGAACCCTTCCCAACAACAGATTTTTTTATCTCGACAAAGTTTCCTATCTTTACCCCCTCCTTTAAAATGGTCTCAGGTCTAAAATGCGTGAAAGGACCAATTTTTGCATTGTTGCCTATCGTACTTTCCGTTATAAATACAAAACCCTTAATCTCCACTGAGTGAGCAATGCTGCTATTTATAATAACAGAATGGGACATAATAACACAATCTTCTCCAATCTTTGTGTTTCCATAGATCTGAGTATGTGGATAAATGATTGTATCCTTACCAATATTTACTGTTGAATCTATAAAGGTACTGGATGGGTCGATAATAGTAACTCCATTAAGCATCAGTTTACTTAGGATATTCTTTCTCATTGTCTGTTCTATATTCGCCAGATCAACCCGAGTATTAATCCCCATTATCTCATTAGAATCATCTGCAAGAAGAGCATGGACAGATAAATTCCTTTTTCTTGCAATCTCGATGATATCAGTAAGATAAAATTCCTTCTGGACATTATCTCTCTTTATTGTTTGCAGGGTATTAAATAAAAAGTCCTTCTTAAAACAGTAAATCCCGCTGTTGATCTCATTAATTCTCCTTTCTTTTTTAGTCGCGTCTCCTTCTTCAACAATCTTTTCAATAGAGGAATCCTTTTTACGTAACACTCTCCCATATCCATAGGGCTCTGGAATTCTTGCAGTAAGGACAGTGACCACAGAGCCCAACTTATCCTGTTCTTTGAGTAATCTAATAAGAGTTTCCTTTTTTAATAAAGGAACGTCTCCAGAAAGTACCAGTATGTTTCCTTTAAAATTCTTTAGAACCCCTTTTGACTGAATGATAGCATGAGCCGTGCCCAATTGTTCTTTTTGTTCTACAATATCTATTTTTTTATCTTCAAGGAGCGCTTTCACACGATCACCTTGATAACCGACAACTAAAACAATCTTATCGCTATGAAGACTCTCGGCTAAATCTACTGTATATTCTATCATGGGTCTGCCTGCTAACAAATGGAGAACCTTTGCCTTCTTGGACTTCATTCTTTTCCCTTTGCCGGCTCCTAAGATAACAATGGCTAATTTCTTTTTTTTCATCATTTATTAATTTTCCTTTTAAAATATCAATTGATTTATTATCTCTTCTTTTTCGATATCCCTAAATCCTTAATCTTTCTCCTAAGGGTATTTCTATTGATTCCCAAGATATTGGCAGCTTTTATCTGGTTTCCGCTCGTTTCTTCCATGACCAACTTTATCAAAGGCTTCTCAACCTTTTTCATCAGCATCTCATATAGATTTCCCTTTTTCACAGTGCACATTTTGGATACAAAATCTTTAAACTTCTCTTCAAAAATATTATCAATAGTTCTGCTGTTTTTGTTTTCGCTTTCCTCAAGAGTTGTTAGAGGAAGATCATCCGGTACTATCGTATTGCTGGAAGAGAGGACCACAGCCCTTTTCAATACATTCTCTAGTTCTCTAACATTTCCCTTCCAAGAATGATTGAGGAGTAACTTTCTGGCTTTTGGCGTTATATATTTTTCCCCGAGCCCAAGAGTCGTGAATTTTCTCAAGAAATAACTGATAAGAAGAGGAATATCTTCCCTTCTTTCCCGCAAGGGAGGTAAAGATATCGGAACTACATTCAAACGATAATAAAGATCCTCTCTAAACCGCCCTTCTCTAACGGCAACCTCTAAATCCTGATTCGTAGCTGCAACAACTCTGACATCCACCTTTATGGAGTCCATACCTCCTACCCGATAAAACTCCTTTTCCTGCAATACTCTTAGTATCTTTGTCTGGAGACCCATGTCCATATCACCGATCTCATCCAAAAAG
>DATKYB010000084.1 GCA_035528715.1 Nitrospinota bacterium
TCTGACTTACTTTAAATTTCAGATTGTCCTTAATTTGAGATATGTTAAAGTAATCGGAAAGAGTATTAATAACCCCCCTCAGTGTTCCTCTATAGATCTTAAGTGTAATCACTTCCTGAAGCAGAGATATCACAAATCCTTTAATACTGGCAAGATTTTTCAGTTCCTTTATAGCTTCATTCTCCTTCTTTTTATTTTGTTTTCCTTCTTGATTATATTTCCGTTCCTCTCCATATTTTTGAATATTTTCCGAATAATCAAAAATCTTCTTAGTCAACCAAACATCCGAAACCGCGTAGGAATACCATTGCCCTATTAGATATGCTACACTTTTTATAAATTCAAGGGAGTATTTCTTATAAGTATCTTTTAGTGCTTTTAGACCAGAAGGTTCTATTTTATTATCATTCTTTAATAAAGGATGAATTACTATTGAGGCTCTCTCATGAACATTTATGAAAAAGTCACTTCGAGCGCACATATTTATTAGCTTTTCTTCTTTGCTTACCATGTATTTAGAAATGAAAGTCTCATCTGCAAAAGAAACCCCTCTGGAACGAATAAGCAAAGATGCAATATTAAGATTCTGGTCAGAAATAAAATCCTTCATTTTTTTAATCATACCTTCTATTCCATCTTCTTCAAAGGGGTGCCTCAGAATGACAATTATATACGGGTTGCATGGAATTTTTTCCAAAACATCATGTATTTTCTTTATTATAGGCGATAAATCCTTATTAAGTTCTTTCACAATATTATTATGCCGGTAAGCATCAACAAGTTCTGGGATTTTGATTTTTTCTCCATTTTGGGAAATAATTTTGCCTTTTTTTCTATCACCGATAAGAGTTAATGCAACAAGCTTACCAAATAATTTATCGTATTCCTTTTCCTGATATTCTATTTTTATTGGCAGATTTACCCAAAAATTTCCAGAATGGTTATTTAGACCGATAAAATGCCATTTAGCTCCATCTCCTGATAAGTTAGCTTGGAACTCTTTAAGGCACTCACCATTTTTAAGTATTATAGGTTCAGATAGGGCGAAAGTAACGCTGTTTTCTTTTAGTTCCTCTATTGTTTGGTCATTATACTCCAAATAGGGATACTTAAAATAAATCATATGCTCTATATGTTTTTCCTCGCTGTCTTTTTTTCTTAAATTGGGTCCTTTTTCTGGCAGAGAAGGGATTAAAAGTGGATAAAAGTAGACGACCTCTACTTCTACTTCATTTGCATTCATGTTCACCCCCTCATCTTATGATCTCAAATCTTCCGTTTATGACCTTCTTAAACAAGACTGGCCTTTGAACTTCGCCAAATTCGTCGATAGTTATGTTACCACCGACTCCGTTATAATTTTTTACTTGATACAGACCTCTTTTAATATCGTCAGCAGTTTTTCCATATTTTTTAATCACCTCTGCTATTATATAAATAGCATCGTATGCATTTGCCCCTGGCGGACCTGGCTCATAATTATATTTCGCTTTGTATTTTTTGACAAAATTTTGGACATTCTCGTCTTCCGAATATAGATCAAAGGGGGGAGAAGATATAATTAAATCCTCTGCTCCTTCCTTGGCAATTTCAATCAACATCGGATCCTCAGCTCCAGATGAACCAAGCCAAAACTTTGGTCTGAAACCCTGCTCTTTTGACTGATATAAAATCTGTCCCATCTCAGGAGATAATCCAGCCAAATATACTGCTTCTGGATCTTTCTCTTTAATTTTTAGTATCAAACTTCTAAAGTCTTTTTCGCCTTCCTCAAAAGCCTCTGAAAGAAGAATCTTGCCACCAAGTTCTATAGATTTATCACGGAAAGCCTGAGCATAGCTAACCCCGTTTTCTGCATTCGCATAAAGTATCGCAGATGTATTCACATTTAGAGTATCCCTGGAATATTTAGCCATTTCCTTTCCATTAGTTGCAGCTGTTTCACGAATTCTAAAAATATAATCGCCTGCATCTTTTATTTTCTCTGCGGAAGCATTAGTGATAAGAAGATTGACTTTTTTTGATTCCGCAATTGGTGCACATGCTAGAGCATTGTTACTTAATATAAATCCGACAATAACAGGCACATTATCTACTTCAATCAGTTTTCTCAACGCTGAAACGGCCGTTGAAGATTCCCCCTTGTCGTCTTCATAAATTACTTTCAAAGTGAACGGATATTCATTACTGGTATTAATCTTTTCTACTGCTAAATCTATTGCATTTTTTGAATCAATGCCGAATTTTGCTCCTCGACCAGTTAGGGATAATATTGATCCAATCTTTATCTCGCTAGGCTCTTTCTTAGTCTGAGTAACGGCAAGCAAAATGACTAATACTACGACCGTAATTAGACCAATTGTAATCCAAATTTTTTTCATATTTTTATCCTTCCTATTAATTAAGATTATAAGTAATTCGACCTTTGGTAAAGAGTTTTTTTACTTTTACAGAATAACATTTTCCCTTTCCTATCTAAAATATCCCATAATGTTTTCCTCATTTAATATTACAAAATCTATAAAATATGTCAATATTTTGAAATATTTCATATACTCTGAAGTGCTTTCCATCAAATAAAAAAAGACCGAAACCTCAATCTTTTTAAGTTCATTTGTAATTATTCTCAACCTATTTTATCATCATCCCCAATGCCACCGCATCAAACATATTCTGGTGGTAAAGCTCCTTCCAAGCCCTATCTTGAGTGAGATAAACCTTAAGCTCCGGGTATTTGGAGATGATAACTCTTGCCACATCTTTTTTACTTGCCCGGCCATTGCCACAGATCGCCTTTTTAACAGTGCTTGGAGCATAGTTCAATAGCTTTAGCTTTTTTCGTCTGGCAATTGACTTTATTTTATCGACAAAGACATTAAGGAGAGATGCTCTTCGGTTATTAGCAAAGAAAGCTTTCTCTGCTATAAGATTATCAGGTTTAAAATCCTTTATCAACCTAAGGATTATCTTTCTTCCTTCTTTCAGGGTTTCACTGGGTGATTTCCCTTTTTTAATGGTTTTTACCCCATAATAAATAATCTTTCCCTTATCAAAAAAGGCAATCCCCATCTCTCTAGTGCCGGGGTCAATGGCTAAGATTTTTGATTTGTTTTTTGACATATTTTTACTTATCCAATTGATAAAAACAGACCGAGGTCAAAGCCACAGCCTCAAACACTCTGATAAAGTAGGGATTTTTATGAGCCTTCTCCTTTTGAAGCTCATGGAATAGGGCCGGATTCTCCAAGACAATCGCCTCGGCCATATTCTTTTTGTTTAGCTTATCTTCTTTGATGAAAAACTCCTCTACTTCCTTTATTGAATATTGGAAGACCTTCAAACCTTTTCTTCTGGAAAATTCCTTTATTTTTGCTGTGAGTTGAGCTAAATTCCGGGACCTCCGTGAGGGATGGAGTTTCTTTATGGCTAAAGCACCTGGCTCATAGCGGTCGATAAACTCTGAGATAATCTCCACAGCCCTTTTCATCTTCTCTTTTGACCACTTTCCTTTGAGGACCTTCACTCTCCAATCCATAAGCTCTGACCCTTGAAAGACCGCAACCCCCAAGTATCTTGTCCCTGGGTTAATCCCTATGATTTTTAATTGCTCTTTGGGCATGTTTTTTGATTAGATAATTAAACAAAGCAGCTCGACTTTTTTTAATTTTCTTTAGTGGTAACTCCTTCACATCTCCTAATATCTTCCGTAAAAACGGTTCAGGATATTGTTTTGCAACTGAGAGATAAAAGGAGAAAGATTTAATGTCATTTAACTCTTTGGCTAAATCAGAGGCTAATAGTTCTATCCTAGTTTCAGGTTTAAATCCCTTAAAAGAATAAGGAATTGAAAATTTTTTATCTTCGTTAACGATATTGTTAATATTTCTTGTTATATAATTCTTGTTTGTGTTCCCTCCTGTCACCTACCTGTGTCCCTTTTGTCACCTCTGGCTTAAGAAGTCGATAGAGGCACCGTCCCCGCCTCTTTTCAACGGCCAGCAGGCCAAACTCTTGGAGTTCCCTTATTCTCCTTATGACCGTCCTTTTGCTCATTCCAATCAACTCAGCTATTGTTTTTTGGGTGGGAAAACAGGCCTGACTTTTTGAATTAGCAAAAGAAGCTAAAACATTGTATACAGCGAGACCGGAAGACTTAAGGCTTCGGCTGAAAAGTTGCAATACTTTTTTATTTATCCAAAACCAATCTCCGTTTTTTATATGCCTGATCTCATTTTTCTCATTACTTGTCATAATTTTTAGTAGAATCTCTTCATCCAGACATGTTCACAGATAGTCTGGGCAAGAAGCACTAAATTTTTTCTCATCTCGTCTATTTCTTTGTTCGACAAATCAGGCATTTTAAGAATGCAACGATATTTAGTGTAAATGTTCGATTGGTTTTTTCTTTTAGGCATGCCTTTATCTCTGGATTTTGTTCTGCCTTTCCATAAT
>DATKYB010000085.1 GCA_035528715.1 Nitrospinota bacterium
TCCTCCAAAAGTATTTGGTTCTCCAATTTCTCCTTCAAATGGTGCGGTAATTCTTCCCCCTAAAGGAATTTGATATAAGCCATATAGGGAGACTAAAAGACAGGTAAGTAGAGAACAAAATACAAATCTTTTTAGCTGTACCTCAGAATGGAGGTGGTTTACAACCATGAAATAAACAATAAAATATTCTATATATTTTAAGACATAAAAGAAGCCGCTTAAGGGGTTCACACTACCCGTTATCATTCCTAAACAGGTGACAAAAAGAGATGATATGGTGTAGAAGAAAATTGGTAGGTTTAGGGGGGTTCTTAAAAATAACCCCAATTCTTTATAAATTGCTGACTTTGCAAACCAGCTGAATCCGATAATCACCAACAAAAAATCATCAAAACGAAGGGTAATTCCCCTTCCCAAAAGAGCGCTTCCTCCAATCTGACCAACGATAAACTCTGGACCTAACAACATAGAAAAAATAAAGATATAGAGAGCGGCTTCTGTGTTGACAAAACTGATGATAAATACCGAAAATCCAAGGATAATTGCTATTGCGTAGAGGTGCATCTCAAGAGCTGATAAATAGGCTATAAGGAAGGATATACATATGATTCCCGTTATAAATAAAAGGTAAGTTATATAAAATTGTCCGATGTCATTTAAAATTTTTAAGGAATTCTTTGGTTTCATTTTTAATAGGAACTGTTAAAGGATACATAGATTTTTTTAAATAAGAAGGGGATTTTCCGTTTTTAATAGAAAAATCCCCTTTTACGATTCATTAAGAATTTATATCTATCCTGTTTTTGGCTTTAAGAGCTGTAGCAGACCTAGATTTAAAGCCAGTAATAAAAGAGAATCGGTAAATCTTAGAAGGGCATTTGCTTCGATTCCCATGATGGGAATTAATGTTAGTTCTCTTCAATTTTTTTAATATAGATGAAAAAATCATTAAAGTTACAAAGCTTCGCCCTCTAAATTACAAAATATCTTTGTTAATATAAATATTATATATGATATTATCATGATTCTCATTAAAAATCAAACAGTTAAAATCTATTTCAAAAAGGGAAAGATTGGCATTATTGAGATTTAAAAATTTTCTGATATTGTCCTTTTAAAATTTTCAGCTTTTGCTGGATATTTTTTTCAAAATTTATAAGTAGAGGTTCTAATTTAATAATGTTTTTCTGCCAGATCAATCCATTGAATAGGAAGAGGAGAGAAAGAAAAGTAACAAGGATTTTTTTAGAAGTGCCTGAAGTTTTTTTATCTATTATTATTTTTTCTTTTTTAGGATCAATTTTAGATTCTTTCTTTTCCCCTTTTTTAAAAAACATTCTTAGAAAAGATCTCAAAAAAGAGAACTTTTTAGCTTTAGCAACTGGTGTTTCTTCATAGACATAATATTTTTCGTATTTTAAGTCATAAAAATCTGGACTAATTTCGGCTTTAAGGCCATTTAAAACCACTCCTATAACATTTGCCTTAACATTTTCTAGCTGAACTCTGGCTCGTCTTAGCGCTCCACGTGCAATCTTTCCTACCTGATAGATGATAACTACACCATTTATCTTAGAACCTAAGATAGCAGCGTCTGTAGCCGGAAGTACAGGAGCGCTGTCAAAGAGAACAACATCATATTCCTTTTCAACTTGAGAAATAAATTCATTCATTCTCTCAGAGGTAAGGAGTTCTGATGGATTGGGAGGGGGGGTTCCAGAACTAATTATATTCATGTTATCAATGCCAGGGGTTAGCATGATGTCTTCCATACCCATCTTTCCCACCATGATATCTGTTACTGTCTTTACTGCTTCTTTCAATGTAGAGTTTCCTAATATGATATCAGTAAGTCCAGGTTCTCTATCGATTCCAAAAATTTTATTAATGGTGGGTCTTCTTAAATCAGCGTCAACAAGGAGAGTTTTATGTCCCATTTGTGCCGTAGTTAAAGCGAGATTTATGACGGTTGTGGTCTTCCCTTCAAGGAGAGAAGCACTGGTAAAGAGAATCGACTTTACCCCTTTTTCTAAGCCTATAAATTGAATATTAGTCCGAAGGGCACGATAGCTTTCGGCCACAGGAGATTTTGGAGCAAAATGGGAAACAAGCCTAGCATTTCTTTCTAATGTTTTTTCATCCTTTTCTATGTGGCTTTTTTTTGCAATGATATCTTTAATTTCATCAATACCGATATGAGGGATTATCCCTAAGACAGGGATATTAAGATAACTTTCTACATCCTCAATAGTCCCAATAGAGGTATCAAGTGTTTCTGAAATAAAGGCAAAGACAACACCTAAAATTATACCTATAAATATTCCTATAAAGGTTGACAAAAAAACCTTAGGAGGGTTTATCGAGGAGCTTATCTCTAAAGCAGGTTTTATAATGGTTATTTCTTCTATCTTTTCTGCTTCCTGGATTAAGCTCTCTTGATATTTAGATTGTAAAAGGGTATAGAGTTGCGTATCCAAAGATACATTTCGTTCAAGCCTCGCTAAAGTTAAACTAGTTTCAGGGAGAGAATCAAGATTTTTCCTTCGATTTTCTATATGATTCTGAAGCCTTTTCTGTTGGGTTCTTAGGGTTGTTTCTTGAGATAAGAGTTCCTCAGTCATCTTTTTTATAACCATTTTAATTTCATTGTTAATTTCTATTACCTCAGGATGGTCTTCAGTATATATTTGTAAAAGCTTGTCCAGCTTTATAGAGAGATCAGACAATAAACTATGTAATGATGTAAATAAAGGAGTTAATTTTACATATATAAGAGGGGGAAGCGATTCTTCTAAAAATCCTTTTTGACTTTTAAGCAGTTTTTTAATCTCGATTATCTCATTTAACATGTTTGAGATTTTTTCATATTCAGATTCTATACTGAATAGTTCTGCAAGGGTTCCTTTTGTTTGAGTATCAAAGTAGATAAGTTTATTTTTTTCTTTAAATTCTCTTAAATTTTCTTCATTTTTCCTCAGTCTCTTTCCTATAATATCTAACTGTTCCTCAATAAATTTTCTGGCCTTAATTATCCTCTTATTCTTCTCTTGAATATTTTCCTGACGGTAGACCTCTGCTACTGTATTAGCAAGATTTTGAGATAGTTTAGGATCAGGAGTTATGGCAGTGATATTTATTATATTGGTGTAGCCTTCGATTTTAGTAGAGATTTGATCTTTTAATGCAGATACCTTTCTCAGGAGATTCTTATCTCTTCTGATGAGCTCTGAAGGAATATTTTTATCTATAAATCCCATTTCCTTAGCAACTTTTTCTATTACAGGATAGCTTGTTATAACCTCGGCTTGCGTTGCTAGATTATCTCCTTCAGCATACGAAACAACCTGTAAAACCAAACCTGCTAAGGTGGTAGCTCTTTCTACCTTTACGCTTGAGGTGGATTTGTATAGAGGCATAGGTTTTAGATATTGGGCAAAGAAAAAACTAAATATTCCCATTAGAAGAGTAGTAGAAATAATGATAAGCTTTTTCTTTCTAATGACTCTCCAGTAGTCCCTAAGATTTATATCATAAGCAGGCATAGTTTTTATTGATATTAAGATTAATTAAAAGATTATTATTAAAATTATTTATTGTTAAATGGTCAAATGAGACTTTTCTTATGGACCTAACGTTACTCCAACCGCCTGCCCTCCGAGGGCCCCCCCTGTATTGAATCTTAAGAATGTGCCTCCTGTGGTATATGTATCTCTTAAGACACCCATGAATATAAGGGAATTGGCTAGGCCTGATATATGTCCTAAAAAGTCCTGTGCAATTTGTATGTCGCTCCTTGGGACAAATAATATATCCCCGTCCAGAAGTGCTATGTTTTGACTCAAATCTCCGTGTCTCAGTAATTTTTTTGTATCTATCGGTATGACTCTTGGATTGGCAAAATCCCCTCTTATGATGCTAATATGTCTACTCATTTTCACATGATCTAGTCCTTTAGAGGCCGAGAGAACTTCAGCAACAGTCGCTTTTTTAGTAAATTTATAAACATGTGGATTATCGACCTCTCCAAGTACAAATATCTTTTTCTTTTTCTCTTCTTCAGGTATTTTGGCTATTTTTATTCTATCTCCAGTTTCCAATATTGGATTTTGCTCTATGATACCTTCAGTGAAGACCTTTGATAAATCAAAGGTCATAATCTTATCTCTTCTATGTATTGTGATATTCGTCATATTTGCATTATCAGTTACCCCTCCTGCTTCCCATAGTAAATCAACAAGGGTTGTTTTCCCCTCTAAGGGGAATTTATAGGTACCTCCACCTGAAACACCACGAGCTGTTGAGGTAAATTCTCCCAAAAGAAATACTGTTTTGCTTTTATATTTTTCCATTGTCACATCGATTCTCGGCTTTTTGATATATTTTTTTAATCTGTTGGTTATAAGAGTGTCTATCTGAGATATTGTTAGACCTTCAACTTTCAAATCATCTAGATAAGAGTAAGATATCTTTCCGTCTTCCCTTACCAAGACGCTGCTAATGTTAGGGGTTGAGGCTTTCCAAAAGGTGACAGAGAGAACATCCCCTGGTCCCACTATATATTTAGAGGTACCGTTTATTTCTATGTAAGGCTTGTAACCATTGTTTGAAGATTTACCCTTTTGGTCTCTCCCGGTTTTATTTGCAAGAATGTATTTTTCTAAAAGATTATTATTAAAACCATTTATCTTGAAAGAGTCAAATGAGACTTTTCTGATTAAATCCTTATCATTATGTCCTTCAAAAAGGTTTTTTGCTAAGAAATACTTTTCTTGTGTCTCCTGGTTTAGAGGGAAGAGTTTAATTCCGTCTCCATGGCTTATTGCTGCTAAATCAACCTGGTTATCACCATTAATATCAAAAGAGTTGATGCTGTACATTATGCTAAAAGAGGATATGAGTTCTGGTCCCTTATTCCAATAGTTGTTTTTTGTAGAAACCCATACTCGAATCCCTTGGCTATCAAATGAGCCTGCTAATATATCTTTAATTCCATCACCGTTGATATCAGAGTTGACAATACTCCAGAAACTCCCAGACTTTGTAGGGGTAGGATATTCTTTCCATCTTCCATATCCATTATTTAACCAAATCTTTATTCCATATAAAAAACTGCCTGCAACAACATCATTCTTACCATCACTGTTTAGATCCGATATATTTACGCTTAAAAAATCACCATTCGTGGCAGGGGGTGGAGATGAGAAGGTCCAATCACCTTTTCCATCCCCTAAAAATATTTTTATGCCACCATAAGGGCGGGAGTCAGCTGCAGCTATATCAAGGACCTTATCTCCGTTGATATCCCCAATGTCAAAATCCTGAAATGGGTTATCAAATTTTAAACCTGATAGAATTAATTTGGAATTTTTTTCTTTTTGAAGCCATATTTTAATTCCACCTTTGAATCCACTCCTCTTCTTTTGCGTTGTTAAAAGCCCTGCGATATCTATGTTGCCATCATTATTGAAATCTCCTGCCTTTATTTTTAAATATATCTGATGATCAGCTACATCTTCAAGCAATCTCCACTCGTTCCTTCCTTGATTGAGAAAGACGTGGATGCCAGGATTCTTTTTCCCTCCGCTAAATATAATATCTTTCTTTCCATCATTATTATAATCCGCTGAATCTAAGGCCAAAACTTCTCCCTTTGTTTTCAGTGTAACAGAAGAGCTCATTTTGGATCCACCCATCTTAATATCTATCTCTCCACTAGGGTATTTTGCCTCAGCTATATCTATCAGTCCGTCGTCATTAAAATCCGCTATGGTTAAACCTGTGTAATGGGACTTTTCTATTAAAAATGAAGGGTTGTTAATTGCTGGGTGATAGGTCTGAGGAGTGCAGTTAGATGAGATTAGATAAATGGCAAAGATTATTAAAAATCTTTTCAATCTGTACATTTTTTCTTTTTTTTATTGAAGACATACTTTTTTTTAATATAGGATAAATCTTTGAGATTTGTCAAGAAAAAAACTATATATTGTATAGTAAAGGCGATGAACTACTAAATATTGTGTTTTCAATCATTTTTTACGGGGTATCAGGACTTTGCAAAGAAACCTCAGGGATTCTTTTGGTATGAGAAAGGCCATTTGAAAGAGACGCAGAATATATAAGAGGGGTATTGAAGATAGTCTATAAAAACCAAAGACTTGAGAAAGAACTGCGGGTCTGGGAAAGAGAAGTTCAAAAAGATACTTTAACTTATGAGATTTTTTGGGGATTCCGTAAATGAATAATAATTCACCATATCTTTCAATCTTTTCATTTTTTAAAAGGAAGTTTAAAGTCCTTTTCTCTAAATAACTCCATTTCATATTTTTATTAAATACAAAATCAGGGATAGGGCTGTTCATTTTTTTCTTCAAATACAAAAGGGAATAATAAAGAGGTCTGGTGAGATTGAATAATTCTGCCCTTTGCAATAATTTATCCCAGTTCAGATTATCCTTATTTTGGTTGATAATTTCATTCATATCAACAAACCATATAAGCTGAGCATAGGAATGTTTCAGAGAGTGGAGGGAGAGGGTAAGAATATTATCATAGGGGGAAAGGCATAAGACATTGGGATAATGGTTTTCTATGGATCTAGCATCTTTCCAAATTTCTTCATCGTTTATTTTTACGGCATATCCTCGAGACCTTATTCTTGATACATTAAAAAGACTTGTGTGTATATCCAAATTGATTGAATCTTTTAGATATCTATCAGGGTAAAAGGGGAGAGGAAAGAAGTCATTTTTTTTTAGTATCTTACATATTTTTTCGTAGTGATCATGTTTTATAAATATATCTATATCATCAAAGTATCTAAGCCCTATATCGCTGTAGATAGTTTTTAAAAATGTAGAACCTCTAAGGAGGATTATGGGGATATGGCTCTCATTAAGATATTTTAAAAGGCTATCTAACTCTTTTAAGATAACCATATTTTTAGCTAAATTTTGGTAGTACATCCGTTCTAATTCTTTGAATTCTTTTTGGGGAGGTGTTTCAATTTGAGAATTCTTTAAGCTCTTATAAAGAAAACCAAAGAGGCCCTCTGTGAGAGATCTGTTGATGAGATATTCCCAGTTAAGATTTTTTAGATTGAATTCTTTTATTCTTTGTTTAGCGTTGTTATCTAAATTTACTTGAGAACAGAGAAGTAATAGATTATTTTCTTGAGTCCAAGCCATAGGCTATTTTTATTCCCATATTTTTTTCATAAAAAAGAGAAATATCTCTCATGAATTTTTGACAGTCTTTGTAACCAAAGCCCTCTGGATATCCATGAATTAGAGGAGGAATTCTGCACATACCGCATATGGATTTATAATAACAATTGAAACACTTTTTCGTTGGCTTCATCTTTTCTTTTAGCTTGTTCAGTGCTCTGTCTAATTGAGAAGAATTTATACAGTTTTTTATGTTGTATGCGGGTAGGTCCATTTCGCAAACCACAAAGTCTCCATTTGCATTTACGTCAAAGCCATTTCCAGTAGCGCAGCCAAAGTAAGCGCTCTCAAAGAATATATCTTTTGCAGAAATTTTTTTAAAAGAAGACAATTCACCGATAAATCTCCAATCATTTTCGATAAATTTTAGTTTCTTGTTTGAATAACGAGTAGTCTCAAAAGCAGCTTTTAGGTAATCTTTCAAAGAGACTCTGATTTTATTAAAACTTTTTATTTTCTTTCGAATTTCTTTTTTCGGGCCTATTGAAAGGGGCTGCACCTCTATGGATATAACTGCATTGTATTTTTCCCCTATTTTGTTTATGAATTCATTAAATTTTATCATACCTTTTATATTATTTTTATGAACAGTAACCTTAATAGAAGAATTAATTTTGCTTTTTATCAGTCTTTCAAAATTCAATAACACTTGGTTAAAATCTTTTCTCGTTAAGTGATGTTCTTCTCTTAATCCGTCCATGCTTATGGCTATTTGAAAAAATCCTTTATTCAATTTGAAGAGTTTATGTGTATAAATCTCCTCTGGAATATAAAGACCATTGCTTACCACAGAGACAAAGCAATTTTTTTTAATAATATATTCAATCAGTTTACTGACGTCTTTTTTCAAAAAAATCTCTCCACCAGCGAGGTGAAAAGAGATGTTGTGGCCTTTATATTTTTTTAAGAGAATATCTGTTAACTTAAACCAATCGTTAGTCTCTAATTCTTCTTTTGATTTTCTTGTTCTGACATAACAATAAGAACAGGTCATATTACAATCTCTTGTTATCTCAAAACCTATGCAGATATCTTTCGAGAAGTCTTTTAGCTCCATTTTTAAACAATCCTTAGTAATTGTATGAAGTGACAGAAATTGTTCTTTGCAGTGCCTTGTCTAATGATTGAAATATACCTGGATATTTTCTACGTAGTTTTTTTGCTATCTGTAAAACTGATGTTTTTCCATTACACTG
>DATKYB010000086.1 GCA_035528715.1 Nitrospinota bacterium
CTTCCAGATTTTTTGATAGAGATAGTAACAAAAAACAATGCTTATAATGAATGTATTTAACCAAAAAAAGAGTATGGGTGCATTTTGATTCTCTAGTACCATAAAGAATCCCAAGAGCACTACGTAGATAAGCCCAAGGGAGAAAGACCAACGGATCATCCGTTGATTGTTTCTTTGGCCAAAGCTCTCATATAAAATCAATCTTGCTCCATTAAGCGCATGAAATATCAGGGGGACTGTTAAAAGCCATTCAAGGAATTTAAAGAAAAAATTGTCGTAA
Organism: Nitrospinota bacterium; assembly: GCA_035528715.1. Lineage (NCBI taxonomy): Bacteria > Pseudomonadati > Nitrospinota > Nitrospinota bacterium. The sequence goes on from DATKYB010000086.1 coordinate 281, forward strand.
AAAGCCATTTTAGCAGTAAATAGAGAAGGACTGGAAAGAAGAGAAAGGGTGTAAATATGAAACAGTAGATATAAGACAAGAACTAATCCGGCAATTCGATGCGACCAGGATAATACGAATTTCCATCCTCTGGTATTAGCATAAAAGGAGATAAATGGTATACGATTTAGATAACCTAAAATGGATGCCTCAACATCTGTTCTCATGTTCAACTCAAAACTCCAGTATAATGATGTTATACGTTCACATAGATTCTTTCTTTGGTGTTTTACCTTCGAGTTTTTCCATAGAGGCCAAAAAAGGACCGAGGGCTACCTCAATGTGTTGACGAACAACCTTCTCTATCTCTCCCTCAGAGACCTTTTTTTCTTTAAATAAATCTATAATTCGGCGATGGACCTTTAGGGAATTTCTAAAATCTTCTTTATAATAGTGATGAGTGTATCGATGCCACAAAGTATGCATGCGAAGATTGTGAAGAAGGGCAATCAAGGTTTCATTTCCTGAGGCATTGATAAAGATTTCATGAAAGGCAATGTGATTTTTTGCATAGTCAATGAAATCTTCTCTTTGAGCTGCCTCCTCCATATATTCAATGACCTCTCCCATTTCATTGATATCCTGATCTCTCAAGTTTTCGTATGCCAAACGTGCTGCAAGCCCCTCTAAAATAGCCCGCACAGGAAAATTTTCTTCAATGTCTTGCTTAGTAATTCTTTTAACAAAGGTACCTCTGCGGGGCAGGATCTCAACAAGGCCTTCTTTCTCTAAAATTCTAAAGGCTTCTCTTAAAGGGGTACGGCTGATATCAAACTCATTTTTTAGGGAGTCTTCAAGGAGCTGGTCACCACCTTTGAATCTCCCAGTCAATATGTCATCTCTGAGAGTATTAGCAATCTGATCCACTAATGAAACAGATCTAAAAACCCTTTGGCCCCCTGTTGTATTGGAGGGAAAGAGAATGTCTGAGTCTTTTTTCTGAATTTTCATCACTATCATTCATTGGCATCAAAATAACATATTTACCTATCCCTGAAATATATTTGCTACGTCATCTATCTTTTCAAGGTTTAGGGCTAACTCTACAATTCTATCTTTTTGATGCTTTGTTATTATTTTTCCACAGAGTTTATTGAATTTTTGAATCACTTCCTTTTCAGAAAAGGGATTCTCCGGGTCACCTTTGGGAAATTCACAAAATCCTTTATATGTTTTTCCGTTTGCCACCTTTATTTCCACACGCGAAGGCCATTTCTGAGGATACTGCCGGGTAAGGTTTGGATCCTCTTTAAGGGAGATGAGATCCATAAGTGCCAGCAATTTTGGGTTTATGAGTCTTTTATCCGTAAAATCATCCAGGTCAACATGTCCAAAATTAAGTGCCGTTGCAACACAAAAAGGCAGATTGAATTTACCAAGATAAGGGGTGTGTGCCTTTATATTTTCCAGTAAATCGAGGGCCCCTTGATATACATAGACCGTTACGGAGCGTATGGCTGTCACATCCATATTTGCTCCTCTCCAGGCACTGAGGGTTGCATCAATAGCAGAATGGGTATGGCCACACGATGCATAGTATTTCAAAGAATTTCTCGCTGTGTGAAAGGTATCCCCCAGTCCATCAGTTAATACCCCAAGATTGTAATCAGCGGATGTGGCCTTAAAAAACCCCTTTTTTCCCTCAAAGATATAACTGGCGCCGGTAAAACCCTTTTTTGCCAGCATGGCAGCCATAAGGCCATTCATAGATGACTTTCCCGGGTGAAGCTGTTTACTCATAGCACCTTCTGTTAAAAATTCCCA